>JAYSKW010000963.1:0-4526 GCA_043726085.1 Limnoglobus sp. | reverse complement strand
AGACTTAAATTATCGGGAGTCAGCGCATGATATCGGTCGATTCGTTCCGCCCTCGCTTGTGGCCGATTCTGGCGATGCTCGCGATTGCTACGGTGTGCGTGTTCGTCCTGCCAGCGATGTTCGTTCGTACGGAGGCACACTTCTTCGGAATGCTCGGCGGACCTGTCTTGTGCTCCCTCGGCGTCGTGGCATGGTGGCTACGCGGGTTGAAGGGCCAGGGCAAATATCGTTGGTTGCCGTTCGTCCTGTTCTTACTCCCCTCGTTCGTGCTGGCGGCCACACTCTATCGGGGCGACCCAAAATTCGTGTTCGCATTCGGCTTCCCGTTCATCGGATTACTGTGGATCGTTTGGTTGCTCGTCAGCATCCCGCTGGGTTGGCATGCACGACGGATCGGCGTTCTCGTCACGATTCTCCTCGGTTGGTCGTTATTCTCAATCGTGCGGATCGATCAAACGAGTGCGGAACTAAAACCCGAACTCAGTTGGCGTTGGAACCCTACATCGGAAGAGCAATTCATCGCGGAACGGGCAACACGGAAACCGATTGTCAGCCCGGTGCCAACCGAAACCGCGAGCGTGAAGGCCGGCGACTGGGCCGAGTTTCGCGGGCCAAAACGCGATAACCGCATCGAAGGCGTGAAGTTCGATACGGACTGGGCGACAAACCCACCGAAGTTGGTCTGGAAGCAGCGTATCGGACCCGGTTGGGGATCGTTCACCGTTGTCGGAGATCGATTATTCACGCTCGAACAGCGCGGCGAAAACGAAGTCGCGGCTTGTTACGACGCAAAGAACGGCGCGGAAGTCTGGTCGCACGAAATGAAGGGGCGATTCTTCGAGCAAATTGCCGGTGCGGGTCCGCGTTCGACGCCCACCATCGACGGAAATAATCTCTACGCGCTCGGAGCGACGGGTAACCTCATCTGCCTCGATGCCGCTACGGGCAAGCGAAACTGGTTGACGAATATCACCACCGACACCGGCGGTCGGCCACCCGATTGGGGCTATTCGAGTTCGCCGCTGATCGTCGATGGCGTCGCGATCGTGTACGCAGGCGGGCCGAACGGTAAAGGTACCGCCGGCTTCTCCACCGCCGATGGTAGATTCCTCTGGGCATCCGGCAATGCGTCGCACGGCTACAGTTCCGGGCACCGCGCGACGATTCACGGCATCAATCAAGTGTTGATGGTCAGCAACTTCGGCCTCGAATCGTTCACGCCAAAGGATGGCAAACGAATTTGGGTCGACGAATGGAACATCAAGCAGATGAACCGCGTGATGCAGCCGTTGATGGTCGGCGACTCGGAAGCGATTTACGGCCATGCCGTTGGCGGCGAGCAAGGCGTGCGGCGAGTGAAAGTGCTGAAAACTGGCGAAACGTGGTCCACGGAGTTGGTGTGGTTCTCTGGCGGGTTGAAGCCGTACTTCAACGATGCGGTTATCCACGAAGGGCACGCTTACGGTTTTGAAGGCGGTGCGTTGGCGTGTATCGATGTCGCTACGGGTAGGCAGAAATGGAAGGCCGGTTTGCAGTACGGCCACGGGCAGGTCATCCTCTTCGCGGCACAAGGTGTGTTACTCGTTCAAGCGGTCGATGGGAAGATCGTACTCGTTGAAGCGAACCCGAACGAGCACGTCGAACTCGCGAAGTTCCCTGCCCTCAAAGGCAAGACGTGGAACCACCCCGTCTACGCGCACGGCAAACTCTATCTACGCAACGGCCAAGAAGCCGCCTGCTATGAACTGACTGTAAAGTAGCGTTCAACCCTCGTACGTCGATCGCCATTCGGACCAGTCGGTGCGGATGGCTTTTGCCATGTCTCTTGCGGATGTTTCGAGCCAATCGGCGGGGCGGGCATTGAGGTCTGCCAAGATCACCTCTTTGACTTCCGAACTGCCGAGGTGGATATTCGCCGTCTCGGCACCCATCGATTCAAACAGCGTTTGCATCCCTGCGGCATCGGCGATTTGGTCGAGTTCGATTCGCGAACATTGTGGCGACAACCGCCGAACGATCCAGTTGCCTTCGGCTTGAAAGTACGGGTCGGTACAGCGAATCGCGATGGTGCTCAATTCTTCCACGCGCGAGGCCAGATCGCGATTATCGAACGCCCAAGCAGCACTTGGTGGCGTTTTGGCTTTGCATTCGCGGGCCACCCAACCGCCGGCCCACTCGGCTATCGCCACGAATCGCGGTTTCCCCAAGCTACCGGCTCCGACTTGGCTGCGAAAGCGATACTGGATCGACAGCCCTTCGCTCGGCAGTGAATCGATCAATTTCGCCTTGGCGTCAGCGGGTGGTTCGGTGGCGGGTTGGGTGAGTATCGCAGTCGTTTTCGCCCAAAAATCGACGGGATTTCGCACTTTCGACATCGCGATCGCTCGGAGTTCCGAATGCCGTTCCTCCAGCACGAACGGCTCCGGTGACTCCAAACCTTGCCGATACCCAGCGACGATCCATTGGCACAATTTCGCAAACTTCACATCGAACGCATCGGACTCTTTGGCAAACCACGCGCTCGCAGCCAATCGTACTAAATCATTCGTGTACGGGTGATTACTCGCTTCGTCCAAGTCGTTAATGCCCCAAACTAACCGGCCGTCGGCATCGCGCCATGTGCCGAAATTCTCGACGTGCAAGTCGCCAATCGCGAGTACATCGGGGGCATCTTGGAGGTGCGCGCAGACTTCGGGCCAGCGTTGTAGCCAGCGGTAGTATGTCGCTCGAAAGAAGGGAAACGGATCCTTCTTGGCCATCACGCGGTGCTTCTCGTCGACATCCGGTTCGTGCACGGTGCAGATCGAACGCAGCCAGTCGTCGTATTGCTGGGTCGCGAGTTGGATATTCATCGGGCGACTTCCTGAATGCTTGAGAATGCGAAGCGAAATGGACACAAGTTCGATTTTAGCGTGATCCCAATCGACGTAAGTCACAATTGCGGACACTCCAAAACCGTGTTTTCGGGTGTTTTCGCGTCCCAAAACGCCACTTTTTGATCGCAAATTGCCGATATGCTATTGGGAATTTTGCCTTATCCTGGATTCCTGTCACGTTTTACGCCGAGGCATTCGATTTCACATCAGCCGAAACTACCCGTTGTTTCGCGACACAAATCGACCGAAAATTGACCGGAAGCGACACTTCTATGTCATTTGGGCGCACTTCTATGTCATTTGGGCGCATTTCTATGTCACTCCGTGCAAGTAGCGAATTCCGACTTACGTCGAATCGCCTCCGATTTCTTGACTCTGGGTTTTCGTGTGGGTGATGCCACCCGCCGCCAAGGAGTAGGACATTGAGATCGGAATTCACCACGAAATACACGAAAATCAAAACGCGATTCTGAAAGTCCTCGTGGCGTTGACGAACGAGGTAGCAGCGACCTCTCAGATCGATGTCACTTCACTACGAATTCGTACTCTGTGACCACCGCTTTGGCACCGGGTTGCGGCGGTGTCACGGTGATGGTCACAAATACTCTGCCTTTTGCTTTGCTGGTCGGCTTCACGTCGAATTCTGTGACTGAGTGGCCGATAGTCGGCTTACCGTCGACGAATTCTCGAATACTGCTCGTCGCTTCGACCTTGGCAGGGCCGTTGACTTTGATCTCGATTTTGGAACCGGCAATGCCTTTGCCAGTCAGACGAACGAGATCGCTCTTCTCGACGGAAAACGGCTTGTTATCGCTCGGCACGATCACGGTGCGTTCTTCGGCTATCGCCACACTGCATGCGACAAGTAACGCGAGAACCAGACACAATATCTTCGCCATAATGCACCCATGTTGGGAGTTTGAGAATGCCTGACTCCAGACGTTGGAGTTGCGGCAAGCATACTATAAATCCCAATCCGTAGCTACAAGAACCCGCAAAATCCCCGTACACCAAGCACAACCCACGATTCCGATTTTCCGTGTGGCTTTGCGATTTGCATCGGCTATCATCGGCGATCTGTAAGATGACGGTCCCGCCATCAAAGGCCAGTTGCCGCAACTTTGCGTGCGTGGCCACCTTCCTCACCGGGAGTAGGACTTTTCGATGAACAAACGATTCGCGATTCACCAATTGTTGTTACCAGCATTCGTGCTGATTCTGGGGCCACTCTCTGCGAGTGCAGAAAACAACGTGCCACCAAAAGGCTTCACCGCTGTATTCAACGGCAAAGACCTCAGCGGGTGGCATGGCTGGGCGGTTCACTCGAAGGGTGGCAACCCGCTCGAAATGGCCAAAGCGACCGCCGACGACCGAGCCACAATGATCGATGGCTGGACGGCCGACGCCAAGAAACACTGGAGCGTGCAAGACGGCGACCTCGTCAACGATGGCTTCGGCGCGTACCTTTCGACCGATAAAGCGTTCGGCGATGTCGAGTTCTTAATCGACTACAAAACCGTCGCGAAGGCCGACTCGGGCATCTACATGCGCGCGACGCCGCAAGTGCAAATCTGGGATTCGAGCGAAGCGGATCCGTCGGGCCTCGGCAAGAAGTTCGGCAGCGGCGGGCTGTGGAACAACAGCAAGGGT
>JAYSKW010000962.1:0-1763 GCA_043726085.1 Limnoglobus sp. | reverse complement strand
ATTAACATCGTCGATGCCGAAGAAGTCCATCACGGGAGTGAACCCGACGCCGTTAAAGACGCGAACCCGCGGCCCGCCGCCTTGGTCCGGCGTGATGATAATATCCGCGATGCCGTCCCCGGTGACGTCGCCCGCCGAGACGAACACGCCGCCAGTGAACGCGGCCTCGAACGGAGTCGTCGAGACCATTTCCGTCTGTGTTCTACCGTCGATCAGCTTCACCTGGCTCGCGGCACCAGGCCCGGTGCCGACGAGAATATCGGCGATGCCATCGTTGTTGACGTCGGCTTCCGCAGTTCGCAAGGTGCCTGTGTAGCCCGGTATCGGCACGATTGTGAAGCGTAGCCTGCCGTCCGGGTTGTACGAGCGAACGACGGAACCGTTCGGATCCGCAACACCCACCGATAGCGTCTTCGCGGGGGGCGGCGAAACGGGCCGCAGCCGCAGCGTTGGCGATGTCGGTTGATCGGTTGGCGGGATTAGAAGTATGTTCGGATCCTGCGGCGTCACGGGAATCGTCGGCGTTACGGGGCGTGGCGGTGTCACCGCAACGGGTGGCGGCGGTGGTGGCACGAACGGTGTTGGTACGGTGATGCCAGGTTCGACGGCCTGCGGACCGATCGGATCCGAAAGCGTCAGCCCCACAATCGAGTAATGAATGTTCGGAATCGCCCCGCCATCGGTGGCACCGCCGCCCACGAGTAACGTGTACGTACCCGGCTTCAAAAAGACGTTCAGACTCGAAACGTCACCCGCGTTCACCAACCGGGAATCGATCGCAGTATTCGCGGCATCGAACACCGACAACCGAGCGGCAGCAGGCGTGGTTGTTGGATCGAGTTGGAAAATCACATGCAGAACCTGACCGGATGTCACCGTAAGAGTGTTGGTGTTCGCGGGTGCGATGGCCGTCAGTACGCCGTCGCCGAAGTTTTGTAGCGGAACGAGCGCGCCGCCGAAGTCGATGCCGAGCGAATAATTGCCGATGGCCGCGTTGCCCTTCGCGTGCCGAACCGCGACGAAGTAATCGCGATTCCCCTGCGTAACCGGTAGTTGCACGCTGTATTCGCCGCCATCGTGAACGAGCACCGTCGTCGCTTGTATCACCTGATTCGCGTCGTAAATATCGACGACGGGGTCCATCGCGTTCGTGCCGGTCGCTACGACGCTGACCGTCAGAACGCCGCCCGCGCTGCCCGAAGGTTGCACCGATCGGACGCGGTGGAAGTCCACATCGGTCGCGGTGCTGAGGCTCGCGGCGACGAAGAAATTTTGCCGCGTACCGGCCAACGACGGCAGACGATCCAACGATGTGGCCGTCGCTGCGGTGTCGTCCGTACCCACTTCGGGGTTATCGAGTTCGTCGTGGGCGGCTTCACTTTCGGGGCGTAACTCGATGCGGTACCCGCCGACTGCGAATGTCGGATCGGCCGAACGCACCCGCGCGAAATACGTGTCGCCCTCTTTGAGATTCGTGAGACGTAGTGCGGTGTCGGCTGTCCCTGTGGCGATCACGTTCCCGTTGCCATCGAGGATATCAACGGTAGCGGCCAACAGGCTGAACCCGGCGGTGGAGAGTTTGACGAGATACGCACCGCCTTCGAGATGGTCGGCTTTGAACGAGTAGACATCGACATCGTCTGCGGTCGTGATATCCGCCGTTATCTGGATCGCGTTCGAGCTACCGCCACTCGGCTGAAGCCGGGCCGCGTTGGCGATTGTGGCGTTGCCGTTCGAGCCTTCGTAGCGATCGTTTTGGCGGG
>JAYSKW010000961.1:0-1957 GCA_043726085.1 Limnoglobus sp. | reverse complement strand
CTGTTTGAGGTCGAGCAATTTCACGAGCGTTCCGCGCACATCGGCAAGGTGGCCGAGCGCCAGCGTACGCACGGCGGCGATGCGATCTTCGACGGGTTGTTTCTCGTCGACGATCGTCGCGGTGGCGCTTTTCAACAAGAGCGTCAAGCGTTCGGGCGGCACGGCTTTCGCGAACGCTTTCTTCAAATTGTCGCCGCCTTCGTTCGCGGCTTGCAACAGCGTCAGCGTGAAAGCGCCTTCCGTTTCCGGTAGTTTTTCAATCGCAGCCGCGAGCAAAGTGGCGTCTTCCATACGGTTTTTGCGCGACAACATTTTGATGCAATCGACGAGGAACGCCTTCGAGTTCGGGTGCGAACGCACCTTCGCGTCCAACAGCACCTCGGCGCAAATCGGCCCTGCGGCATCGGCGAGTGCGGTCATCGCGGCGAAGCGTTCCCAGCGATCCATCGTGCCCGATTGCAGATACTTCTCGATCGCGACTTTCGCGACCGTTGGCGAAGTCAGTTCGCCGATCGTGAACGCTAACTGCGTTCGCACGAATGCGTCTTTCGAATCGGCGAGTGCGATCAGCGCGTTGAGGCTCGCCGGGGATGCGGGCACCGTTGGCATTAGCCGTAGCGCGTGTTCCTGAACTCGCGGGGAGGCATCATAAAGTGCATTCTGCACCTGGCCGCCGTACAACTGCTTGAGGCCCGAAAGCGCGTACATCGCATGGATGCGCCCGAGGTCGGTCTTCGCCTCTTTCAGCAACGCGAACAGCGCGTTAGCGGCCGCCACATCTTGCCGTTGATAGATCAGGCGGCTCGCAGTTTCGCGGTGCCAAGCGTTCGGGTGATCGAGCAATTTCACCAACGCTTCGCTCGTCATTTCGCCGAGTTTCGGCAGTGCGCGTGGCGTTTGGCCGTCTTGCAAAATACGGTAAAACCGCCCGCGATCGCGACCACTCGTGAGGTCGAGGTGCTTCTTGATTTCGGGAGGCAAACTCGCGGGGTGCTCGATCGTTTCGCGGTACATGTCGATGATGTACAAGCAGCCATCGGGGCCGTTCGCGAACTGCACGGGGCGGAACCAATTGTCGGTCGAAGTCAGGAACTCGCTGTCTTTATCGATGCGGTCCGCACGATACTGAATGCCCTCGGCGAGCGTGAGTTTCTTACGGTGAACGAGGTTGCTACCGACGTCGGCCACGAATGCCAGCCCTTTCAGGTTCGGTGTCGCATCGCCGCGATAAATTGTCACCCCGGTGGCACCGGTGAAGTACCCCGATGCCCGCCCACCGCCTTCGACGATCCCCACTGCGCCGCCTTGCACGCGCAACCGCGTCCGCACGATTCGCCACGGTTCGACGGGGCTGGTCCGGTACACCTCGGCTTGCGGGCCATCGCTGGCGATGCTCGTTCGCGGGGGCGGGGCCATCGCGAACGGATTGCGTGCGAGGTAGCGATCTTCGTACATCACCTGTTGGACGTGATCGCTGTTCGACGACACGAATTTATGCCCATAATCGTCGAGGCTCATGCCGTGTTGCGCACCACCACTCGTCGGCCGCAACGCCATCGAGCGCGGATCGAAGTCGAAATCGCGGCCAGAAATGTTTATCGGTGACATCGCTTTGTCATCGGGCCGAGAGATAATGCCACCGCAACTGCTCGCGGTGCCGTGAATGCGGTTGTCGAGCGTCCAGTGGAACGAGTTCAGAAGCCCCTGCACGTTGTGCGTACCGAAGCCAGTGTACGCAATCTTTCGCACGTCGGCTTTGCCGTCGCCGTTGGTGTCTTTGAGGTAGTAAATGTGCGGGGCGTCACCGACGAAAATGCCGCCATCCCAACACGCCACCGCCGTCGGCCACAACAGATTATCCGCGAAGATCGTCGACTTGTCGTAAATGCCATCGCCTTTGGTGCTTTCGAGCAAGTTGATTCGCGACAGGTTCTCGTTGCGGTTCTCGCTGTAGCCG
>JAYSKW010000960.1:0-3990 GCA_043726085.1 Limnoglobus sp. | reverse complement strand
TCGAACCGGGGTCAGAGACCCCAGCTACAAGAAGTTGTAGCTGGCCTCTGTGAGGCCGGTTTTCTCGAACCGGGGTCAGAGACCCCAGCTACAAGAAGTGGCATGGTTCCAATCGCGGTGATGTTGGGTAGCAGAAAAGTGGTTCCGCCACTTCCCACCCCCCATCCCCAGACTCACTCCCGAATTTCGGAATCAACCTAACACAGCAACGACTTACGTCCGATTTTGGTCGAATGCAATCACGCAGGAACCACTATTTCGGTGGCCATTTTCGGCAAAACTGCGACCTCGCTTTTAACCATGCCTTAAATTCATTTCTTGATTATACGCAATTCATTCCGCTACTTCACGTATCGGAATTCGGACGATGCGAACAATGCCTGGACGAACATTGCCCAGAATTCCTTCGGTTCGTCGTTGTGGTTCTTCAGATACTCGACCGCGATTCGCGATTCGCCTTCGGTGGGACGGCGACCGAGGATCGTGCGATAAGCGGTTGCGATTTTCTGTTCAGTGCTACCTTCGGCTGCGCGGAAACGCTCGGCGGCCTCTTTCGCGCGCTCGATGGCGAATGGGTGGTTTAACATAAATAATGCTTGCGGTGCTACTGTGCTGATGTTCCGCCGACCGGTGACCGTACTCGGGTCGGCGAAGTCGAAGAGTTCGAGAAGTTCGGGGAGTGCGTTGCGGAAAACGGGCGAGTAAACGCTGCGTCGCACGTCTTCGTTTTTGAAACTGTAGTCGGCCGCGAGCGATGCGGGGAAGCTGACGCCACCGCGTTTGCGGTCGAGCGTGCCGCTAATTTGCAACATCGCGTCGCGAATGCACTCGGCATCGAGACGACGACGATTCGCCCTGCCAAACGAGAGATTATCGGGGTCCGTATCGGTCTTGGCCGAGCTTTGGCGATACGTGTGGCTGAGGACGATTCGGCGTACGAGCGTCTTCATCGACCAGCCTTCGGCCATGAAATCGATCGAGAGTCGATCGAGTAATTCGGGGTTCGATGGGGCTTCGCCGGTCGTTCCGAAGTTGTCGACGGTGCGAACGATGCCGCTGCCGAACAGCCAGTGCCACGTGCGATTGACGATGACGCGCGCCGTCAGCGGGTTGCTCTTCGCGGCGATCCAGTCGGCGAGTTCCTTGCGGCCACTTTGCGACTTGCCAATCGTCGGCGGTTCGCCGTACGTGGCCACTTGCAGGAAGCCACGCGGTGCAACTTCGCCGAGCGTATGCACGCTGCCGCGAACGTGAACTTTCGCATCTTCGATGGCCGTCTCCTCGATCACGGTCATCGTCATCGCGCGTTTCGGGCCGCTGTTCTGCAACTGCTTCAGCTTGCTTTCGAGTTGGGCGAGTGCGTTACCTGTCGCGGTTGGTTTACCATCCTTTGCAGGAATTTTCGCTTCGACGACATCGGCGGGAATGAACGTGACGGCATCGGGCGTGACGTGGCCTTTCGTGCCTTCGTTGGAAACGATCACGAAACTTTGGCCCGCTTTCTCGAACTTATAAGTGCCCAGCGAAAGGAACCGCCCGTCGATTGGCGGCTGTTTCTTCATGTTGACCGCGATGGTTTTCTCGCCATCGGCACTGAAAACCGTCACGGGGACGGCATCGGCGCGGTTGGTGCCTTCGGAGTATGCGAGGCGAACTTCGTAGCGACCGTTGGCGGGCAGTTCGGGTGTAAACGTCAGCGTTTTCTCGCCTTTGTCCTTGTCCTGATCGTGCAGGTAACCTGCGCCAATGTAGGTGCCAGAATGTGTCGAGAGTTGCCATTCGCCGACCTTCTTCGCGCTGGCATCATCGACGACGATACCGACGACGGACGTCACGGGAATTGCGCCTTTCGCGGTTGCCACCGCCGATGGCGACTTCGCTTTTTCTCGCTGGATCTGTGCTTGCAATGCCGCTACGGCCGCGTCGTGTTGTTTGAAATTCGCTTCCTCCGCAGCGGTAACGGCGATTGGCATCTCGATCCACTTCGAGACGTTGGCGGTTTCGAGCGTCTTCGCGTTCCGCAAAATGCCCGCGAGTGCATAGTAATCGCGCGTGGGGATCGGATCGAATTTGTGGTCGTGACATCGCGCGCAAGTGACGGTCTGCCCGAGGAAGCCTTTCGTGATCGCGTCGAGTTGCTCGTCGACGACGTCCATGCGAAGTTGTTTCTTGTCTTGTTCTTCGAGGTTCGAGTTGCCGAGCGCGAGGTACGTCGTGGCAATCGCGTTTCGCTGGCGTTCGGGAGTGGTCGTGGCGGGGAGCAAGTCGCCCGCAATCTGTTCGCGAATGAAGCGGTCGAATGGCACATCGGAATTGAACGATTCGATAACGTAGTCGCGGTAACGCCACGCTTCCTTCATGACGAGGCCGCGCAAAGTGAACGACTCGCCGAAGCGTGCGACATCGAGCCAGTGACGCCCCCATCGTTCGCCGAACTCCGGTGACGCGAGCAACCGATCGACGACCGCTTCGTACGCATTCGGCGAACGATCCGCAACGAACGCATCGACTTCTGAAACTGTCGGTGGCAACCCGATGAGATCGAAGTAAATGCGGCGAATGAGCACTTCGCGATCCGCGTCGGCTGCCGGTTGTCGCTTCTTCGCTTCGAGTGCGGCCAAGATGTATCGATCCAGCGGATCGAGCGGCCAATTCTTGTCTGCGACGCTCGGCTCTGGTGGCATCACCGGTTGCCGGTACGCCCACAGTTTGCGTCCGTCTTCGATGCTCATCCCCATCGTTTTGCGGGTGGCCGTGCGGGTTCGCGGGTCGGGTGCGCCCATCTCCACCCACTTCTCGAAGTCGGCAATCACCGCATCGGGCAGCTTGCCTTTGGGCGGCATTTTGAGGTCGGTATCGTGCTTCAAACTCCGAATCAAACGGCTGAGTTTCGGCTTCCCTGCGACGATTGTCACCCCGCTGTCACCACCCGCCAGGATGCCTTCGCGGCTATCGAGGAGCAACCCGCCTTTTAGCTTGTTCGTTTTCTCCGCATCTGCCGAATGGCACTTCTGACACTGATCGATGAGAACCGCACGAATCTTTTTCTCGAAGAATTCGACCGCTTGCGGGTCGAGCGGTTTCGTCGCGTCCGCCGCACGAAGATTCGGAATCGTAAACAGAACGATTGTAGCGAAACACAATGCGAGAGCGCGGGCCATCGTGAAATACCTGTTCGCATTCGGAAGAGAATATCCGACACGTACAGTATGACGTTTTGCGGGCAAAATACATCATGATTATTCGCGACTTCACCGCCAAATCCAGCGAAGGGTTATGCAACGTGGGCGAATCGCGGTTTCGCACTTAGATTCATTCCGTAGATCAGCGCACTCCCTGACCCCACGTGTCGATGTGACTCCGACCCTGCTCGACAAACGCGAAGTTCGCATTCAACGGATGTTCGGACAGATCGCGCCGTGGTACGATTTTCTCAACCACTTTCTCAGTTTGAACATCGATCGGCGTTGGCGTACGAAAACGGCGAAGCTCGTACCCGCGAACGGAGAGGGGCCGATCCTCGACCTGTGTACTGGCACCGGCGATTTGGCGATGACGTACGACAAAGCGTGCCACGGGAAAGCGATGATCATCGGTGCGGACTTTTGCCACGAAATGCTCGTGCGGGCCGTCGATAAAAACCGACGGGCCGGCAGCGAAGGGCGGATCGCGTACATCGAGGCCGATGCGCAACTGTTGCCGTTCCCGGACGATCATTTTCAAATTGTCACGGTGTCGTTCGGGTTGCGGAACGTGACCGACCCAGACAAAGGGCTGGCCGAGATGGTTCGCGTGGCGCAACCTGGCGGCCGCGTGGCGGTGCTCGAATTCTCGAAGCCGACGAACCGGTATTTCCGCAAAATGTACCTGTGGTACTTCCGAAATGTGCTACCGCGAATCGGGCAGTTGCTGTCGCGGAGCAAGGAAAGCGCGTACCAGTATCTGCCCGCGAGCGTGTTGCAATTCCCCGATGGCGAGGCGATGGCACAG
>JAYSKW010000959.1:0-1535 GCA_043726085.1 Limnoglobus sp. | reverse complement strand
CCGCTCGGCAAGGCGGTCGAAGTTTGGTACATCCAACGCCTGATTCTGTTGGCCATCGTTCTCGCGTTAACTGCCGTCGTTGCCGTCGGCTTCCTGGCTGCGAAAGGTTGATCGTTTCCCATGCCGCGTTTTTTCGCCACGTGCGCTCGCGGCCTGGAGCCGATCCTCGCCTGGGAACTCGAAACTCTCAATGCCGCCGACATTACCAAAGGTCGCGGTGGCGTCTCGTTTTCCGGGGAAATCGATCTGCTCTATCGGGCGAACTTGTGGCTGCGTACGGCCGTGCGCGTGTTGCAGCCGATCCTCGAATTCCCCGTGCGTTCGACCGATGAACTTTACGATGCGGTGCGGTCGTTGCACTGGCCGGATTTCATGTCGCCCGACCATACATTGGCCGTCGATAGTAACGTTCGCGACTCGCTGATTACGCACTCGCAATATGCGGCACGGCGGGTGAAGGACGGCATTTGCGATCAGTTTCGCGAACTCGCTGGCCGTCGGCCGAGCGTCGATACCGAAACACCGATGATCGGTATCAACCTGCATATCTCGCGGAACAAAGGCATATTGAGCCTCGATACGTCGTGGAATTCCTTGCACAAACGCGGCTACCGCCCAGCGCTGACGCGGGCACCGTTGAACGAGGCACTGGCAGCGGGCTTGCTGCTTTCCACGGGCTGGTTCGGCGATGTCCCACTCGTCGATTTCATGTGCGGTTCTGGCACGTTCCCAATCGAGGCGGCGTGGATCGCCACGCATCGCCCGCCGGGTTTGACTCGCAAGTGGTTCGGCTTCATGGGCTGGCCGAGTTTCGACCGGCAGTTGTGGAATGCCATCCGCGACGATGCCCGCGACAAGGTAGCAACCGTCTGCCCAACGACGATTATCGGCAGCGACAGTCGCCGCGACGTCGTCGATTTTGCGATCAATAACGCGAAGACGGCGGGTGTTGGCGGGATTGTGCCGTTCCACCGCCTCGACTTGAACGAGGCTCGTCCACCAGAAGGACCGCCGGGTATTCTCATCTGCAATCCGCCATACGGCGAACGAATCGGCGACGAAAGCGAACTGATTCGCGACTACCAAATGATCGGTGAAGCCGCCGGAAGAAACTGGCCCGGCTGGCGTCTGTTAGTGTTCACATCGAACGACATGCTCGCGCGAAACGTCGGTCTACCCGTGGAACGCCGCACGCCATTCTACAACGGCAGCCTCGCGTGTAATCTGTGGGAATACCACACCGGCGGCTGAATTTGGACGGTTGGAATTTTGCTCGATATTTTTCGCTGGGTCGAGTGTGTCAAAGCCTGACCCACACGAATTGCGATAGTCAAAAAATCGGAGACGATCCGACGTAAGTCGGAATTCGTGTCGTGCGCGGAGTGACCGGAAAGTGTCTCCAAGTGTCGTGAGAATGTCGCGTCCGGTCGATTTTGTGTCGTGGTCGGTCGATTTTGTGTCGTGGTCGGTCGATTTTGTGTCGCACTCGGTCGATTTTTGGACGGTAGTTGCGTCGAGTGTCGAATCGATGGCAC
>JAYSKW010000958.1:0-5184 GCA_043726085.1 Limnoglobus sp. | reverse complement strand
TACGGGATGCACCGCTACGGCCAACGCGCGTTACTCGCCCGCCGGCTCGTCGAACACGGCGCGAACTGGGTAACGATGGTCATGGAGAACCCGACGCCGCCGGGCGTGCAGCCGAAATCGAACCACAGCTACAACTGGGATTCGCACGCGGTGAACTGCCACATCTTCGAAGACACGCAATACAAGCTCGGCTTCTTCGATCAGGCGATTTCCGCACTCGTCGAAGACCTTCATGTCCGCGGCTTGAACAAGCGTGTACTGCTCGTCGTCACCGGCGAGTTCGGCCGCACGCCGAAGGTCGAGTATTCGAAAGGTACTCAGACGGGCGTCATGCAACCGGGTCGCGATCACTGGCCGATGGCGATGTCGATGTTGCTATCCGGTGGCGGGTTCAAAATGGGGCAAACGATCGGCTCGACGACGAGCAAGGCCGAAGTGCCCAAGGATCGCCCGATGATCCCCGAAGACCTGTGGGCCACGGTGTTCCAGCACCTGCACATCGATTACGCGAACACGAGTTTCCCCGATGGCACCGGCCGCCCGATGCCGATGCTCAACGGCGGCAGCCCGATCCGCGAGCTGATGTAGGGAGCCATATGCCATCGGTATCGCTACAAACTTGGCAAAGCGTACGGATGCACGCTCTCGATGAACTGGAGTTCGCTCACCAAAGCGTGGGCGGCTCAAGCCGAGGGCGAAGACATGCTACGCAGCAGATCAATCACGCATATGCAGTGTTACTCTCGTCGCAGTTCCAAGGCTTTTGTCGCGATTTGCATTCGGAGTGCACAGACTATTTCGCAAAAAGTGTACCGGAAGGTATACTGAGAGCAGCGTTCAGTAATCTTTTCGTGCAAAATCGAAAGCTGGACAAAGGTAACCCGAATCCCGGTAACATCGGTGCGGACTATAACCGGTTCGGATTTGTTTTCTGGGACAAAGTGGTAAGTTTGAACATCCGTAATCGACTTCGACAAAGTCAATTAGAAACATTGAACAAATGGCGAAACGCGATCGCACACCAAGATTTCGACTTGGATATTATTGATGCGACAGTGCTCAGAATCAAACGGGTCCGCGAGTGGCGAGTCGATTGTAATCAACTTGCTATCAGTTTTGACGAAGTGATGCGTTCGTACATTCAGAAAATTAATGGTAGTTCACCATGGTGAGATCGAAGATGAAAGCCGCAACCAAACGCATGAAGTTTCACTTGGGCGACCGGGTTCGGCTGAATATGGGCTTTCAAAAATTAGTCGGTGTCATCGTCGAAGAACGTGGCGGTATCGGCGTAGGTGGCCGTTACCTGTACCAGATCAATATACCGATGGATCCGTTTGAACCGATGACGGTCGAGTTGCCGGAAGACGACCTTGAGGCGGTTCCGGCAGACGAACAACCGGAACCGCTCAGCAAAGACTCCATCATTACCTTTTTGGTCAATTATGGCCTACTTTCTATCCTCAGTTCAAGTTTAGCGGGCGGGAGAAACCAACCGAGAGTCTGGCTTTGCCGGAACAGTCTTGGGGATATCACCTACACCTTCGATCCCGACCGAGGGATGGTCGGCGGCCAAACGATTCCGTTTATGGTCATGCGCGACGATAAGATATTCGAGCCAAAGCGAGATGTCGTCGCGTCATTCGTCGAGAGTTTCGGGCTGAAGCCTGATGAAGCAAAAGCCGTCGTGACCAATTCGGGCAAAGCGTCCTGATATACCGGGTAATCGCTGTTTCACCTTACCCGACATACACGCCGCCGAGGTTGCTTTCGTCGGTGGCGAGCGTGTTCTGAATCTCATCCAATGTGCCGCCCGATGCCGATGCCCCGCGATAGACGATGATGCGCGAAGGAGTGCCGGGGGCGGTGCCGACGACGATGTCGGCGAAGCGGTCAGCGTCGGTCGTGGCCACGCGGATGCCGCCGCGTGCGGCGATGTCGCCGGCGAAGAAATTCGCGAGCGTCGTTTGCGTATTCGACGACAGTAAATCTGCGCCGTTCAGAGCGCGAACCCGTGGCCCGCCGCCTGGCCCCGCACCGAAGATCAAGTCGCCGCGGCCATCGCCATCGATGTCGCCAACTGCCACGTACGCCCCATTTCGCAGCGAAGATTCATACGCGAAGAAATCGCCGAACAGCTTCACGCCCTTCCCCGTTGCGAGCGATGCGCCATCGTAACCGGCGATCCGCGGCCCGCCACCGAACCCCGCCGAGACGACGAGATCCGCGCGCGAATCGCCGTTGAGATTGCCGATGGCCACACGCGCCCCGCCACGGAAATCGACGTCGTCGATTGCGAAGAAATCGGCCAGCACGTCATCCGAATTGCCACGATAAACCGTCACGCGCGGCCCGCCGCCTTCGTCGGCTGACAAGGCGATGTCCGCGATGCCATCGCCGTCGACATCACCCGCCGCCACGAAGATTCCGCCCGTAAACGTCGGCTCGAATGCCGCGATCGTCCGTACGACGGCACCCGTCGCGCCATCGATGATCGTGGCAAATGTCGCACCTCCCGGCCCCGTGCCGACAATGGTATCGGCGATGCCGTCGCCAGTCACGTCTGCCGTGGCGACGCGAGATTCCGCAGCCAGATCGGTTGAGCGATATGCTTTCGTCGTGGCCGCATCAACGATCTGTACCGTCGATTGGGAACCGACCGCAAACGTGCGCGGTGCGGTGTAATTCGCTCGAATTGTTGTCGCAACCGCGGGTGTAATGAATTTGCGACTCGGCGTCAAAATGCCATCGGACCAGCCTTGAAACGTCAGCGGTAGCCCGTTCGACGCGATGGTACTGGCCGCAACGAGTTGGCGTTCGATCCCGGCAACGCCATCGAATTCGGTCGGCGTCACGATTGGCTGACCATCGAGTGTCAGTCCCGAAATGGCCGACGCCAAAACGCGAACCGTGGCGGTCGTGGGCAGGATGTCGCGGGTGGTGATCGTCTTGTTGCCGAACGAGTCGGTGGCGGTCAAGTTGACGCGGTAAAACACATCGGCGGCGGTGTACGGCGTGATCGTCGGGATCGTGAACGTGCCGCTAGTGATGCCTTTCGTTTCGGGTACGAACGGCCGCGCCGGTGCGGAGCCGGTGTAGTAATCGACGCGCCAACTGAGGCCACTCGCGGGCAGCACGCCATCCTCGGCATCGCTGGCGGAGCCGGAAAACGAGTACGTCTGCCCGGCGATGAATCGCGTCCCAACCACGGGCGTGAGAATCGTCGGCGTCGGCGGCAAATCGGTGGTGACGACCAGCGTCGCTTCGGTGCTCGTCGCGCTGCCCGTGCCGTTCCGCACGACGACGCGATACATCGTACCACTGTCCGCGAGTTGCCGATTCACCAGCGAAAGTGTCGGTTGCGTCTCGCCGCGAATGTCGACGCGGTTCCGCTGCCATTGGTATGTCAGTGGCTGCCCGCCGTTCGCGTTCACGGTGAAAAGGGCTGTCTGGCCAGGGCGAATCGTCGTATTGCTCGGGTCGGTCGCGATGCCCGGCGCGGTCGTCGACCGAATGCGATAGACCGTGCCGATACCCGGACTACCCGAACCGCGTGCCACGAACAGGATGTCGCCGCTCGCGATGACATCGACGTCGACGATGCCGCTGGTGTCGAGATCGCTCGCGAAATTCGTAACGGTTTTCGTGGCCGCATCGTAGACGTTGATCCAACGATTGACGACGTCGGCGAAGAAATAATCGCCAACGTATTGACTCGGAAAGCTCGTCGTCGGTGGGTTGTAGAACGCCCCACCCGCGATGGCGAAACCTTTATCGGTACCCGAACCGTGCTCGTAACTGTGGATCGGCCGCGTGAAGTTCGGGAACGCCACGGGGTCAAAATCGCCTTCGGTCGTCGGCCAGCCGTAGTTCGCTCCTGCGGCCAGATCGTCGATCTCTTCAAAGGCCGTTTGGCCGACATCGTTGACGCGAATCTGCCCCGTGCCCGGTTGGACCGCGAAGGTGAACGGGTTACGAAACCCGACCGCGAAGATGGCACGATTGACGCCCGTTGTCGCACCTGTGATTCCGGCAAACGTGGTGGGGTTGTCGGCGGGGATCGTGCCATCGGAGTTGATCCGCAGAATCTTGCCGTGTCGCGTCGTCAGCGACTGCGACAGCGGCGGGTCCGCGTTCTCGCCGACGGCAATGTACAGCTTGCCATCGCTACCGAAGTGGATCGCGCCGCCGTTGTGGTTCGACGCGAACAGCGGATCGAGATCGATGAGTACTAATTCCGAATTCGGATCGATTGTGTTACCGCTAACGGTGAAGCGACTGACGCGGTTGTTGAGCGGATTCGCCCTTGTGTAGTAGAGGTAAACGTAGCCATTCGCGGTGAAATTCGGATCGAGTTCCAAGCCGAGCAGACCGCGTTCGCCCTGGTCGTTGATCCGGCTCGTGAGGTCGAGAGCAGGTGTCGGCAACAGCCCGCTGCCGTCGATAATCCGCAACACGCCGCGCTGTTCGGCGACGAACAATCGCCCATCGGGGGCTTCGACGAGCGCCGTCGGCGAGGTCATCGTTGTCGCCACAACCGACACGTTAAAACCTGGCGGCAACGTCGCGGGCACCGTTCGCGTTTCGAGCGAATCCAGACCGAGGCGGATGCGGTTTGTCATGATGGTTTTCCCGATGAATACTGGCAGTGTTTATAGCACCGCTCGCAATAGCATTTCCGAGGCTTCGTCGATCTCGGCTTCGGTCGTCCAGCGGCCAACGGTCAGCCGCACCGCGCCACGACCGAGCGATGGTGACACACCCATGGCACACAACACCGCCGACTGCGTCACTTGTCCCTCGTGGCACGCGGAGCCGGTGCTCGCGGCCAGCCCCGGTAATTTCGCTAGAAGTTCCGCGCCGATCTGCCCGTGGAAATTCACGTTGAGCGTGTTCGGCAAACGCTCGGTCGGATGGCCGTTCAACGCGACGCGGTCTCCGAGAGCATTGTGTAGACGGTCGCGGAGGTGCTTCAGTTTGGCTTCGGGTTTCAATTGCGAAGCGATCTCGGCGGCGACACCGAGGCCGACGATGTACGGCACATTTTCGGTGCCCGCACGACGGCCGGTTTCGTGCCCCGCGCCGTGAATCAGCGGTTCGAGCACCACGCCACGCCGAATGTACAGCGCGCCAATTCCCTTCGGGACGTAAAGTTTGTGCCCCGCAATCGTCAGCAAATCGATG
>JAYSKW010000957.1:0-5654 GCA_043726085.1 Limnoglobus sp. | reverse complement strand
CAGCAACCCGGCCCCTGACGGGGCTCGGCTCGCCAAACCATCGAGCGCCGCTTGCAACTCCAAGCGCTTCTTCGCAGCATTCGGATCGGGGTCGAAGCTCACGTCCCCGCGGCCCACGCCCGCGAACACGGCCTGCAACCGGTAGTAGTCCAGTTGCGAGATCGGATCGAACTTGTGGTCGTGGCAGCGGGTGCACTGCACCGTGAGCCCCTGGAACGTGTTCATCACCGTCGTGAGGATGTCGTCGCGGTCGAGGTAGCGGCCGACTTCGCGGTCGATTGTGTCTTCGCGAATGTCCCGGAGCGAGCTTTCGTCCCACGGCCCCGCCGCGAGGAACCCGAGAGCGGGCGTGAGTTCCGGCTTCTCGGGAAACAGTACATCCGCCGCGATCTGTTCCTGGGCGAACTTCGCGAACGGAGTGTCTACATTGAACGAGCGAATGAGGTAATCGCGGTAGCGCCAGGCGTTGGGCCGCACGCGATCCTGATCGTGGCCGTGCGTCTCGGCGAAGTGGACGAGGTCCATCCACTGCCGCGCCATGCGCTCGCCGTGGTGCGGCGACGCGAGCAACCGGTCGACGAGCGTATCGTAGGCTTCTGGCGAAGTATCATTCGCGTACGCTTCGACTTCCTTCAGCATCGGCAACAACCCGATCAGGTCAATCGTCACGCGGCGAATCTGCGTCGAACGATCCGCCATCGCCGCTGGCTTCAATCCGCGTTCTTGGCGTTTGACTTCGAGGAAACGATCGATCGCGTGACCATCCGTGCCCGGCACCGTTGGCCGCGCCGGCTTCACGAACGACCAGTGCGGCGCGTACTCGGCCCCGTCCGCAATCCAGCGCGTCAGCGTCGCGATTTGCGTGGCCGTCAGTGCGTCGCCCGAAGTCGCGGGTGGCATTCGGGTGTCATCGTCTGCAGGAAGTTTCAGGCGAGCGAGCATCTCGCTTTCGGCCGGTTTGCCGGGTAGAAATGCCTCTTTCGTGATCGCCTTAGCACGGTCGTCGAGCCGCAACCCCGATTTCTGCGTGCCGGGGCCGTGGCATTTGAAGCACTTATCGACGAGGATCGGGCGAACATCGCGATTGAAATCGACCTTCGCCGGTTCCACCGCAACCGCCACGGAAACGGCAGCAATCGCAATCAACAAAGCAAACGCGAATCGCATGGGAGGGATGCCCGGCAGGAATTCGTAGCAGGAGAATGGATATTGTGACAGGTCGCACTATCGACTGCAAGTTGCGATTTCCGATCTTTGAGCGAATGGAAGCGACTGAAACACTCCGATTCATCGGCCATCGGGATCAGCCGCAATCCGCTCATCCTGTAAATTCCGCTCATGTTACCTATGCTTCTCATTCGATAAAAGCACTGCAATACGAACCTCGTTCTCCGCTTTCTGACTGAGCCGAGACACCCTCACGTTCGTAAGGAGACCTCCCGTGCGTCCGATTCTCTACACGTTGATTGCTACGCTTGGCAGTTGTGCCACCGCTACGGCGCAGGGCGCTCCACCACCGGCGATCAGCGTCCCATCGTATGCAAATACGACGACCGAATCTTCACAATGGAATCTGGCCGCAGCGACGGCATTCGATCCGAGTTTCTGGTTCAGTGCGGACTACCTCGTTTGGTACACGCGCAATCAAAATTCCATTCCACTCGTGACATCGATACCCGATTCACTCGTCGGTTCAAACTCGCTGACGACGGACCAAATCACGCAGTTGTACCCGAGCAAGCGCAAAATCGAGTTCGATGCCCAAAGCGGTATTCGCTTGTCGGGCGGCTACAAAACGCAACGTGGCTTCGGTGTCGATGCGTCGTTCTTCTCGCTGGCGAGCACCTCCGACGGTGCGTTCTTCTCATCGGGCGGCTCGCCGAGTTTGAGTCGGAGTTACACGCGCGCACTCGATGGTATTCGGCAAGATCTTTACTCGGCGCAGCCGGGGCAGTACGGCGGTTTCGTGCGGGTATTCACCGACACGCAAACCTTCGGTGGCGACGCCAACGCACGCATCGATTGGTACCGCATGTTCTCGGATCGCAACGATCTGCTCCTCGGTGGTCGCTACATGCAAGTCGACGAAAGCCTGGTCATCAACGATCGTTCGGACCTCGATCTCGGTCGGACCGTGAACACCGTTCTCGATGTGGCACGAACGCGAAACCGCTACTATGGTACGCAACTCGGTTTCTCGTCGTTGTTCTTGAATTCAAGAGGCTGGAGCATCGAAGTGCAGACGAAGTTCGGCATCGGCAGCGTACGCCAGGAAGTGCAAATCTTCGGGCAAAACACGTTCGGCGACTTACCCGTCCAGAAAACGGGCCTTTACGCAGGTCAGTTCAACAGCGGTCGCTTCGCACGGAACCAGTTCGCGGCCGCTGGCGAGTTCGGCCTGAACGCGGGGTACAACATCACCGCGAATTGCCGCCTCACGCTAGGTTATAACATTGCCTGGCTCAGTAGCGTCGTACGGCCAGCCCAGGTCTTCGATGGCACTGTCAACGACAGCCAAATTCGCTTCGTTGCCGAACCGCCAACCGATGCGAACAACAGGCGTCCGAGCTTCGACTTCGGCCGTTCGACCTCCGACTTCTGGGTCCAAGGCCTGAACCTCGGATTGTCGCTGGCATACTAATTAACGTTCGAGTAATGTCTACAAAAAAACACGCGATGCGCGTTCGTTGGAATTGTCGAAACTTGAGGCAGAGCGGAACGAAGGTTGCGTTCTGCCCAATCCCCGTCGCGCTCACTAACTTGATTGGCAGTTGCTTCGTTCGCAAAATGAAGACGCAAAGGCAAAGGCAACATCATGTCCATTTCTACCCAACCTGAAAATAACTCGTGCCGCGTAAAATCCAGCGGAGATTCTTTGCACCTGGTGTTACCGCCGTTCGCGATAGCAATTCTTGCGCTGATCGGTAGCCTGTGGTTGAGCGTCGGGATGGGTCTCAAAGCGTGCCCGCTCTGCTTGTACCAGCGCACATTCGTCATGGGAGTTGTTGCCGTCTTGGGGATCGGCATCTTGACCGGCCCAGGCCATCGAAGCGTGCTAAACCTCTTAGCCATGCCATTGACAGTTGCCGGATTCGGGGTCGCTGCCTTCCATGTTTTCCTAGAACTGACAGGCAAGCTGGAATGTCCGGGCGGTGTACTGGCTATTGGCACGGCTCCCCAGCAAAGCCTCGTAATGCAGACAATCCTTTTGATTCTTGTTTCTGTTGGTGTCGTTCGGAGCAGTCGAGTTGGCTTGCTATCTTCAGTCGGTTCGGTGCTCTTGGGCCTACTGCTCGCGGGTAGTTCGATTGTTTCGGCCCCTCCCCTGCCCCCGGTTCCCACGAAGGCATACGAACAACCCCTCGATATGTGCCGGCCCCCGTATCAGTCTCTGTAGCAGGGAATTTAGGCACATTTTGGACACATCACGGGACCAAGGATAAACACCAAACGGCCCCCTATCGAATTGTTTCAATTAAATTCACTTTTTCTCTCCACTGTCGATGTAACGCAGTTTGCGGTTCGGATCGAGGAAGCGAGCGGTAATCCAGCGTGCGGCACCTTTGTGCTTCAGCGAGATCGTCAGCGTGTGTTCGCCCTTGGGAATGTTCGCCTCGAATTCTTCGCCGTCGGGGTTCGGATTGATTGTTTGCTTGCCGGTGCCACTACCCACAACTTTGCCATCGAGCGAAACCTCGTAGGCATCACCCGCACCGATGAGCAGTTTCGTCTTGATGGCCTCTTGTGCCGTGAACTTCGCTTCGATTGTCACCGGCTTACCATCCTTCGACCCGAGTAGCGGAATCCGCCCGCCGACCGGTGCCGACTTCGCGACGCCGTCGATGGTGACGTCGTTAATGTATGGGTGTGCCATCACGTACCGAATCAGGTCGCGGAAGTCTTGTGGTGTCATGCTGTAACCGAGGCCTTCGGGCATCATGGACTTTTCGAGCACCTTCACTTCGCCGTCGATGTCTTTCTTGACGATCTTCTTCAGCACGCCGTTTTCGACCTTGATCGTAATCGTGCGCTCGTCTTCATCGGCCAGCAACCCTTGCAGAACTTGGCCGTCGAGCGTATTGATTTGGCGTACGAAATACGGCGCACCGATGACGCGATTCGGGTCGAGGATATTCCCGAGCAGATACTCGATATCGCGGCCCGCGCCATCGAGTGCGGGGCCGACGTCGTTGCCTTTGCCCTCGAATTTGTGGCACTTGTTGCACTGATTCTCGAACACCTTCTGCCCGCGCAGATACGAACCCGCCCCCGTGTTGACGTCGATCCGCGTCTTGTCGATGAGTGCGTTCAACTCGTCGGGGGTCGTTCGCGTGCGGCCCCAAGCGTCTTCGATGAGTGCGTTCAGCGTGCGATCCTTGAAGCTCTGGATTCGCGAAATCGTGTTGTCCGTTACGGCCGTGCGCTCGATCACTTTTTCCTTCATTGCGGAAAGCAGCGATGCGGCCCACTCCTTGCGGCTCGAAAGGACATTGACGATTTCGCTACGGAGCACCGGGTTAAACTCGCCCCAGTGGCTGATGAGGCCGATCGGGATCGCTTGGTCGTTGAAGCTGCCGAGTGCGCGAATCGACTCGATTTGCAGCGGTTCGCTTTTGCCGATCTTGATGAATTCGAAAAGGAACTTGATCGCGTCCGGGTTGCGAATAACCGCGATTTGCCGAATCGCCTCCGCGCGTTCGTCGATCGTTTTCTTCGAGTTGATGGCAATCGCGGTGGCGCGTTTATGCGCCTGCGGGTCGCGGAACGTGACCGCCAGTTTATTCAACTGTTCGTTGATGCCCTCGTCTTTGAGCGTGAGTAATTTCGTCTGCGTGTTCGCCCAAATTTTCGGTGCATCGATCAATTGCCCTTGCAAAGCTACGACGATGCCTTCGAGCGCCCGGCGCTTCGCAACGACGTCTTTCGTATTATCGAGGAATTGGATGCAGAGGAGTAAATCCCCCGGCTGCCCGCTCGCCAGTAATCGTCGCATCACCTTCGGAATGATCTGATCGGTGATAAACGCATTTCCCGCAGCATTCTCGGCCAACCACGCCAGTTCCGTCTCCGCCGCCGATTTCATCGCGACCGGTTTGTTGTCCGCATCGGTGCCAACCGCAGCACGTTTGGTAATGACCTTTTCGTACGCAATCCAAGTCAGGTGCGGGATGAGCGGATCGTTCGCGTCTTCCTTGCGGGACAAGAGACCACGGACGAGCGGCGTCACATCATGCTTGTCCGCAAGGCGAATCGCGGCGGAAGCGAGTTCGCGGCGTAAGGTTGGAACTGCGACCAGCGACACGCGGGCAAACTCCATAACGGTCTTCTTGTTCAGGTCGGGTAGCTCACTCACCGTGCGAATCCAATTTGCCTCGATGGTGTTCGCCTGTTGCAACGGCGGAAAATCTAAGTTCTCGACTTCGATCGAGCCAATAATGTTTGCGTACCACACACGACGCATGTAACTCATCGCTCCAGTATGCTTTTCAAAATCGGCCTTGGACACGGCCACTTTGGTCTTCCATTCGCTGACGAGACGCAGGGCCGTGCGATAGCGATAGGGATCGTTCGAACTGAGTTCTGCCATCAGATCGGCGTACGTCTTCTTCCCCAAATCCTCCGCCTTCTTCGGCGTCGTGCCCTTCAATTGAATG
>JAYSKW010000956.1:0-2966 GCA_043726085.1 Limnoglobus sp. | reverse complement strand
CCGATCTTCACGAGCGGATCGACGCGGTTGGCGTACCACTTGGCACAGAAAAAAGTCCCGTGCCTGAACGAGCGAGCGCCGACTTCCGAGAACGCGCTGAAGTTTGAGATGTTCGTGTTCGATGCACTCCCGCTTGCGGACCGTTGGCTCGCGGTGTCGGTCGAACGCACCGACGAATTCGCCCCGCTCAAGAACGCGACCGGCCCGGACTCCGCACAAACCGTACGCCAGCTTCTGATCGCACGCGCCAGTAAGTGGCTCGAAACCGCAGACGTGGTCGTGCCACGTACGGCACACGGTGAGCCAATATACCCCGTCGAAATTCGCCCGACGTTTGCTCTCGATGAAGCCGAGTGCCAACGCAAAATCCCTCAGGGCACCATAATAACCGCACCGACCCTGTTTGAATGAACGGGCGTGGCTCTTTCGCTGGAGACAGCAGATAGCCATCCGTTATCTGAGTCCGGGCGGGTGAATAATCGACGTAAGTCCTTATCGGGTCAGTATGGTTCCGAAATTCGGGCATGAGTCCAGGATAGGGTGGGTGGGAAGTGGCTGGAGTCACGCCAATGAACGCAACCGAGGATCGTAGATGTTTCACGCGATGATTATGGCTGGTGGTGGTGGCACGCGGTTCTGGCCGCGGAGCCGCAACGCCCGCCCGAAGCAGTTTCTGTCGTTCGCTGCCGACCGCACGTTGCTGCAAGCGACGGCGGACCGCATCGCGCCCGTCATCGCCGCCGAACGCACGTGGGTGCTAACCGGTGCCGCGTACACCGCGGAGTCCGCGCTGCAACTGCCCGAAATTCCAACCGATCAAATCGTCGGCGAACCGTTCCGCCGCGATACCGCACCGTGCGTGGGCCTCGGCGCGGCGCTGATCGCCAAACGCGACCCCGATGCGACGATCATCGTCATGCCCGCCGATCACCTGATCGAACCCGAGCGCGAGTTCCAGCGTGCGGCACTCGCAGCGGAGCAATTCGCGAACGAATTCCCGAACGCGCTGTTCACCTTCGGCATCCCGCCGACGTTCCCTTCGACCGGCTACGGCTACATCCATCGCGGCCCCGTTGCCGCCGAACGCAACGGCATTCGGTTGTCGAAAGTTCTGGAATTCAAGGAGAAACCCGACGCGGACATCGCCGAGCAGTACGTCGTTTCCGGGAACTACGAGTGGAACAGCGGCATTTTCGTCTGGAAAGCGAAGACGATTCTGAAGCAGTTGCATGCGAACCGCCCCGATATTCACGATGCCTGCATTCGCATCGCCGATGGCTGGGATACGCCGAACCGCGACGCGATTTTTCGCAACGAATACGAAGCGATTAAAGGCACGAGCATCGACTTCGCGGTGATGGAAACCGCACCGGAACGGATGGTGCTGCAAGCCCCGTACAAATGGGACGATGTCGGCAGTTGGCTCGCGCTCGAACGGCACAATCCGCAAGACGCGGCCGGGAACACCGTGCAGGGCCATCACGTCGGCATCGACACCACGGGTTGCGTGATTGCCGGTGAAGCGGGGCACCTGATCGCCACGATCGGCGTCAGCGATCTCGTGATTATCCAAGCCGGCGATGCGACACTTGTGGCCCGTAAGCAAGATGAAGGCCGCGTGAAAGAGATCGTCGATCGACTGAAGAAAGGCGGCGAGAAATTCCTGTGAACATGCCCGCGAAAGGAATCCTCCTCGGCATCGACCCCGGCACGGTGCGCATCGGTCTCGCGATCTGCGACCCGGACCGCATATTGGCCTCGCCGCACGACACCTACACCCGCGTGTCGATGGCTGCCGATGCGGAGTTCTTTCGCAAAGTCGCAAAAGCCGAACGCGCCGTCGGCTTCGTCGTCGGCCTGCCGATCAGCCTGAACGGCACTGAAGGCCCGAAAGCGAAAGAGAGCCGCATCTTCGCCGAATGGCTGACGCAGGAAACCGGCCTGCCCGTGGCATTCGCGGACGAACGATTCACTTCGAGCTACGCCGAAGACGCCCTGATCGCTGCCGGTGTTCGCCGCGAAAAGCGAGTCGGAAAACGCGACCGTATCGCCGCACAGATGATCTTGCAGGCGTACCTCGAGGTTTGTCGCTAGAAACGCAAGAGTTTGTGGACTAATATATGCGTGTGAATCCCGCCTTTACTCATGCTCCCATGAGGTCCGCTCGATGAGGTTTTTTCCCCTCGCGATGTTCGCAATGATCGCGTTTACCGGTGATGCGAGCGCTGTCACTCCGGTGTCGTACGGTCGGGACGTTCGGCCGATTTTGTCGGAGAATTGCTTCTATTGCCACGGTCAAGACACAAATCAGCGGAAGGCCGAAGTCCGCCTCGACACGATGGATGGCCAGCGTGCAAATGGCCTAGTCACGCCCGGCAAACCCGACGAAAGCGAACTCGTTCGACGCATTTTATCCGACGACGCCAGCGAATTGATGCCGCCACCAAAGTCGAATCGCAAGCTAAGTGTCGAGCAAAAGGCAACGCTGAAACGCTGGATCGCCGAAGGTGCCGTGTTCGAGGATCACTGGGCGTTTCGCACGCCGGTAAAGGCTGCGTTGCCGAAGCAGGTTTCCGCGAAAAATCCGATCGATGCGTGGATATTGTCGAAGCTCCTCGATGCGAAACTGACGCCGTCACCGGAAGTCGATCGCGCGACTCTGATTCGCCGCCTCACGCTTGACATGATTGGCCTGCCACCGAGTGTCGAAGAGATCGATGCGTTCCTGAAAGACACCTCGCCGACCGCGTTCGAAAAAGTCGTGGATCGCTTGCTGGCTAGCCCGCATTATGGCGAACGCATGGCATTGCCGTGGCTCGATGCGGCCCGCTACGCGGACAGCAACGGCTTCCAACAAGACGGCGATACTTTCCAGTGGGTGTGGCGAGATTGGGTCGTAAAAGCGATGAACAGCAACATGCCATTCTCGCAATTTACCGTCGAACAACTTGCGGGCGACTTGTTGC
>JAYSKW010000955.1:0-5517 GCA_043726085.1 Limnoglobus sp. | reverse complement strand
ACAGCATGAGCGGCTGGCGGCTCGGCTTCGCAATCGGCTCCGCCACGCACGTGCAATTGATCTCGAAGCTCATCAACAGCTCGCTGTCGTGCGCGCCGCCGTTCGTGCAACTTGCAGGAAAGGCGGCGCTCGAACGCGATGCTGCCGAACGCGATGCCGCGATGCAGTTATTCCACGGCAAAGTCGAACTGCTCGTACGCGAGTTGCGCAAAATTGATGGCGTATCGGTGCTGATGCCCGCCGGCACCTTCTACGTCTTTCCGCACGTGCAACCGATCTGCGACCAACTGCACATCAGTTCGCACGGTTTGGCGATGTATCTGCTCGAAGGGGCGGACGATAAATTCGGCGTGGCCTGCCTCGGCGGCGAATGCTTCGGCCCCGCCGGCAACGGTTTCCTGCGCTTCTCGTGTGCCGAACCCGACGATCGCCTCGCGTCCGCAATGCATTTCTTCGCGGACGCCATCACCCGCACCGACCGCGTCGAAGCCTACCTGCAAACGCACCCGAAGTACCGACGCGGCGCGTGAGATCGGGATCGGAATCGCCAACACCTCGCTCGGAAATCTCGTAAAATCGGACTGATGATTGCATAAGTCCGGAGGAGAACCGATGATCAGTACCAAAGTGCGTCGCCAGCCCGCTCGGCTCAGTTTCAAAGATGGGGAAGTGCTGGTCACGCCGAACGATCAGGACATTTTCCTGATTAATGCCGAGCGCGCCGTCGAAGCATGTCAGCACGCGATCAAGAACGAAGAACGAGTGTCGAGTTACAAAAGAGAGTTGCTGATCCCGCTCAGCGAATGGTGCGTGCGGAACGCGGAACAGATCAAGGCTTGCTATATCGCACCGCTCGATTGTGCGGTTTTACAAGTGTATGTCGTCGCATCTCAGGAAGAATACGACTTTGAATTGACCAAGCGGCTCAGCGATCTGTCGTACGAATTCTCCGAGAGCGGCTGGGCGGTCCACGCATCGCAAATCTCCGCTTGCTCGGACGAGGAACTGTCGGCGATATTCAATCTGAACACCGCCCTTAGAATTTACGGCGAGTAACAATTGTCGTGTTGGAGGATCGCACATGAGTATGGAACCGGCCACGCTTTCGGCGGTGGTGTACCCGGAATCGGACGGCAAGCCAATGGCGGACAATACGCTCCAGTGGGACTGGATGGTCAAGATTGTCGGCGAGTTGCGACGGCTGTTTGCGGGGCTGAACGTCTTCATCGCGGGCGATCTCTTCTGGTACCCCGTCGAAGGCGATCCGCGCACCGTCGTGGCACCCGATGGTCTCGTCGTCTTCGGACGACCGCCGGGCTATCGCGGTTCGTACAAGCAATGGCTCGAAGACGACATCGCGCCGCAAGTCACGTTCGAGATCCTCTCGCCGAGCAACACCGCCGAAGAGATGGAAGACAAGCTCGATTTCTACGAACGCCACGGCGTCGAGGAATACTACTTCATCGACCCGTATCAGCACGTCGTTCGCGGCTACGTTCGGCGTCGCGACCGCTTGCGGAGTGTCGAAGATATACTCGGCTTCGTCAGTCCGCGACTCGGCATTCGCTTTCAAGTCGAAGACGGCAATCTGGTCGTGTACGGCTCGGACGGTCGCATGTTTCAGACGCGCGAAGAGCGTGAAATCGAGATCGAAGACGAGTTGCAGCAGACGGCCGAGGCATTCGATCAGGAACGCGAACGATCGCAGGAAGAAAGCCGACGCGCCGACCGCGAAACCAAACGCGCGAACGGCGAAGCGACTAAAGCAAAGAGCGAAATGCTACGTGCGAACGGCGAAGCGACTAAAGCAAAGAGCGAAATGCTACGTGCGAACGCCGAAGCGGCCCGTGCGGATCGCGAACGGGCCGCGCGGGAACTGCTCACGGCCAAGCTTCGCGAACTGGGCGTGAATGTCGACGATGTGTTAGAGGATCGCAAATGATCCGCGATTTTGAACGAATCTCATAATTGCGAGTCAATGCCTGCCGGGAGGGCGCTTGAGGGGGAATGAATGGATTACAAATTCCTGAAGCAAGCCGATCTGTTCGAGCGGATCAGCCAACGCATCCCCAAGACTGCCGACAAGCCTCCGCATCCGCCGTTCACCCTCATTCTCGGCTCAGGCTTCAGCCACGGCATCATCCCCACGACTGCCGAGGTCATCCGCAAAGACCTGCCCTGGTGGAAGTGGTGTCAACGAGCAGACGAAAATGGTCCCACGCCGAAGGACTTTCAGGATCGAAAAGAGAAAGATCCCGCCTTCATCGGCAACGTCAAAGCCGAGGCCAAAGCATTCTGGGAGCGCGTTCTCGTCTGTCACAATCGCCAGCCTATAGACAAGAAGAAACCCATCGTCCTCGATGCCGACGGCGTCCCCGACAAAGACTCCATCGGCGAAGCCTACCGGTTTGCGCTCTCCTCCCATTGCGTCTCGGGCCTGTGCGAGCCGGACGATGTTCGTCGCTATTTCGGCGACATGATTCGTCGAGCCGGTCGCCGTCTCAATCCGGCCCACTTGTTTCTCGCCGCGATTATCGCCGAGAAACCCCGTTTGTTCGGCACGATCTTCACTACCAATTTCGACCCGCTCCTCCAGCGATCTTTGCAATTGGTCAACGCACCGTATTTCGTCTCCGACCGTCCCGAGACGCTTCAATATCCCGACGATGACGACGTCGCCGACGCCGTTCACGTGATCCATGCTCACGGCAGCATCTACCGTTATCTTTTGGTCAACAGTCCGGAAGAAATCGAGCGATACGCCAAAGAAAACCAAGGCAAGCTACAGGAATATTTTCGCAAACATGCCGTGCTGATCGTCGGCTTCAGCGGATGGGACGACGCCATCACCCGTGCCCTGACAGGAGTTGGGACGTTCGCTCGTGCCCTCTACTGGTGCGACCGCAACCCCGACCCGGACAAGAGCAATCTCACTCCGGACGCCCGCGAGATTCTCAAAAGGCACGCCAACGCTTTCTACGTTCCCATTAAGGATGCTGACGACCTGATGGTCCAGTTGCACCAGCATCTCATCGGTCACACGCTCCCGCGTCTCTTCCGCGAGCCGATCCTCGCCGCCCGCGACCAACTCGATTTGTGCGACCTCACCGGCGTGAAGCTCTCGCGCAGCGCCGAGCCTTCCCCCGTCGATGGGAAGTCGGTCGGTTCTGCCAGCGTTAACGAGGACTTCGATCTCGGCAACGAAGTCCAGACCGTCCGCAAACGGCTCGACGATGCGCAAGATCTCTTCACCGGCAAAACCTCTACTGACCCGGCCGCTATGCTCGCAGCCCAGGTCCGCCAGCGCTTCGCCGTCGCTTCCGATCTCTACTTCAGCGACAAGTACACCGAAGCGCTTCCTCACTTCGACTTTGTCATCAACGCCAACGTACTCGACCCCGCCGAACGAGCGCTCGCCCAGTACCGTCGCGGCGTCGCCTACGGCATGCGTGGGCAAGCGGGGGATGTGGAGCATGAGATCGCCGACTACACCGCTGCGATCGACGTGCCCGATGCTCCTGCCGAACAGCGGGCGTGGGCACGTTATAACCGCGGCATCGCCTACGGCCTGCGAGGGCAGGCGGGGGATGTGGAGCGTGCGCTCGCCGACTGCACCGCCGTGATCGACATGCCCGATGCCAACGCCGAACAGCGGGCGAGGGCTCGCGTCAACCGCTGCATCGCCTACGGCAAGCGCGGTCTGGCGGGCGATCTGGAACTTGCAATCGCCGACTGTACCGCCGTGATCGACATGCCCGATGCCCCCACCGAACAGCGGGCGAGGGCTTGCGTCAACCGAGGCTTTACCTTCGGCCAGCGTGGGCATGCGGGGGATGTCGAGCGTGCGATCGCCGATTACACCGCCATAATCGACATGCCCGATGCTAACGCCGAACAGCGGGCGTTGGCACGCAACAACCGCGGCTTTGCCTACGGCGAGCGTGGGCAGGCGGGGGATCTGGAGTGTGCGCTCGCCGACTACACTGCCTTGATCGACATGCCCGATGCCAACGCCGAACAGCGGGCGGACGCCCGCGTCAATCGTGGTATTACCTTCGACCAGCGTGGGCAGGCGGGCGATCTGGAACTTGCAATCGCCGACTACACAGCCGCGATCGATATGCCCGATGCCCCCGCCGAACAGCGTGCAGATGCCTGCGTCAACCGCGGCGTCGCGTACGGCAAGCGTGGGCTGACGGGGGATGTGGAGCTTGCGATCGCCGACTACGACGCCGCGATCGATATGCCTGACGCTCCTGCCGAGCTGCGTGAGAAGGCTCGCATTAGCCGCGACTTGCTGTTGAAACCGAAGGAGCTTCCACCGAAGAAGAAGCGAAAGTAGTTCACGGTCAGCAGGGTGTACGAATTGCCATTTCACCAAGCCCATACGAATGGCAATGGTCAACCGTGCGAAACGCGATCTGACGTAAGTCGGATTTACGACGTGTCGCGAAGTGACATAGAATTGTCGCCAAATGACATAGAATTGTCGCCAAGTGTCGTGAGAATGTCGTGGTCGGTCGATTTTGTGTCGCACTCGGTCGATTTTTGGTCGGTACTTCCGGCGAGTGTCGAATGGAGAGTCCTCGACATAACCCGCTATTTGGGTCGATGATACGGCAAAAATGCCGCATTCCGATAAGCGATTTGCGATCAAAAAGCGGCAGTTTGAGACCCAAAAAATGACAAAAACACGGTTTTGGAACCTCCGCAATTGTGACTTACGTCGATTCTGGCGAGGAGAAATCGCTCATTCGTAGAATTACGGGAGATCGATTGCTGCGATTCCCGGAGCCGAGATGGATGCGAAGAAGAAAAAGGTCCGCGTCGCGATGCGGCGGAACATGTCGAAGCCGCCACGCGGCAACGACATTACGCGGCAATACGCCGAAGATGCCGCCGAGACGGAAGATGCCACGTCGGGCGAACGAGTGCGGGCAAAGGGGGATTTGTCGCGCCACCGGACGATCACCATCGATGCGGACACCGAAGCCGGTATGCCAGGGGCAAGTGCCAGCGAATGCCTGCCAGGGCGAGTGTTCAAGGTCCACGGGTTGTACAGTTACATCGAGCTAGGCGATGGCCGTACTTTCCGTTGCACCGTGCGCCGACTGCTGAAAAGCCTGATGACCGACGAACGAAGCATCGTAACGACGGGCGACAATGTCTGGGTTCGCCCCGGTGACGAAACCACGCGAACCACTGGCGCAGATGGCGTTTCGATACCCGAAGGGGTGATCGAGAAGATCGAATCGCGGCACGGCGTACTGACAAGAGCCTCACGGCGACGCGAACACGTGCTCGTGGCCAACGTCGACCAACTCGCGATTGTGGTTTCGCTCGTAGAACCCGATCTGAAGCCGCACCTGATCGATCGCTACATCGCGGCCGCCGAAAAGGGCCAACTCAAGCCGATTCTTTGCCTGAACAAGATCGACAAAGCCGACCCCGTCGAACTCCAGCCGATGGTCGGCGCGTATTCGCAACTCGGCATCCCGACAATTCTCACCAGTGCAA
>JAYSKW010000954.1:0-1827 GCA_043726085.1 Limnoglobus sp. | reverse complement strand
ATCCGCCTTGAGTTCGGCGAGTTCGAGTGCGCCGACCCAGACGACGCAGCGGTTCTTTTCGTGGGCTTCCAGCATGAGTTGCACGCACTTTTCGACCGTGAAACTGAAGACTTTTCGCAACACGCCGACGACGAACTCCATCGTATTGACGTCGTCGTTGTGCAAGATAATCGCGTACGGCGGCTGTCGCTCCGTGCGCGTGTCGGTGCGTTCTTCGGGCTTCGTCGTGGGGTAGATCGTGCCTGGCATACTCATCGGCGTGGCCTCCGCGTGCGTCGGATTCGCAATCTCATTTTAGCGCCCAGTTCAAATCCGGGTTGCCGTTTCGTGGATTTTTCCCATCGCGAACGACTCACTCCATAAACGTCTTGAGGGCTTTCTCGATGCCTTCCTTTTGCTTCTTGTTATCGCCGGCGAGCTTGATCGCTTTGTCGCCCGCGGCTTGGGCTTTCTCTTTCTGACCGGCGGCGTAATAGGCTTGGGCGGCGACCATCAGCGGGGAGATACCGCCGTCGGCGTCGACGCGAAGCAGTTCGTCGGCAGCCTTCGCGGCCAGGTCGGCGTGCTTGCGATCCGGGTTCAGTCCCTTTGAACTCCAGAGCCGTGCGACGAAGCTAATGCTGCCTTTGTCATTCTTCGCGACCGACTCGATGAAGAAGGCATCGGAGATCGTTTTCGCGGTGTCCATGTCGCGGGCTTGCATCGTCATTTGAATTTTCTGAACCGCGAACATCGTCTTTTTCGCTCGGTTCGGGTACTTCTTCTCGAACGCGGGCAAATCTTTCAGCGAGCTAGCGGCGGCCACGGCCACGGCATCGCGTATCGCTTTGTCGACGACCTTCTCTTCCTTGCCTTCGTTATCTTTGGAAGCCTTCTCGACGGCCGTCTCGACGCGACCGATCAGGGCATCGTATTCTTCTTGGATCTTCTGAATGGCATCGACGCTCGCTTGGCCCTTCCAGGTACCCGCGAAAATCTCTGGCAAGATTTCATCGAGTTCGTTCGGATGGCCGATGAACGCGATCTTCCCGGCCTGGTCGATCACGAACGAACACGGAATACCGTTCTGACCCGATGCCCGCATGAACGCATCTTCGACATCGTCCGTATCGCAAAATGCGAACGAAAACTGATATTTCTCCGCCTTGTTTTTGATGAACTCTTTGACGCTTTCGAGGGTGTTTCCGCGATCGTCCAGGCTGGTAACCGCGACCACGACGAGGCCCTTTTCTTTGTACTCTCGAGCGAGTTCGTCGACGTGCGGCATCGACGAAATGCACGGCCCGCACCAGGTAGCCCAGAAGTCTAACACGTAGACTTTGCCAGGCTCGTAGCTTTTGAGTTCGCTGCCCTTGAGCCACGCAGTTGCCTTGAGTGCCGGGGCCGTGTCGCCGATGCCGAGTTTCTTGGCCGCTGCCGGTTTCTCGGCTTCTTTTTTCTCCGTGGCAGTCGAACAGGCCGAGATCCCGAACGCCAACAGCGCCGCCGATAGCAAAATTCGCATGAACGCGATCCTCGTTGTGAGTACAGATAACCGCCATCATTCTACGGAACCGTAACGGCAAGAGTTCGGCGCGACTCGATGCCCGCTGGAGGGTTCGGCAATAGACTGATACTTCGAGCGGGGATTCGATACGTTTTTGTTAGGAACTCGCAAGACGGCACGACAATGCAGAAACGATACGAATCCCTCGCTAGCGCGTCGGGCTAACGGGAATGATTTGCCGTTTTTGTTAGCCCGACGCGCAAGTTTTGAAGTTGCGCTATTTTTATGGCTTTTTTCCCTAGATATTCGACATTTAGTGAATCTCAAGCGTCGCTTTTTAC
>JAYSKW010000953.1:0-1880 GCA_043726085.1 Limnoglobus sp. | reverse complement strand
GCCGGGCAGATCGGGTTGCACGGCAACGTCAGCGTTTGCAAACTGCGGATCGGTATCAGTGAGGCCGCTTTCAGTAAATATCGCCGTGCGGGGAACGGTAACGGCGGGTAGCGGCGAACCTCGACACCATCCACTTCGACGATGCTCATCTGGCGTTGTGGCACGATCCGCTGGCCGAATTCCTCGAGTCGCTCGGCGGTGGTCGTCCAGATCGTGACGCGGTCGCCGTGGGCCGTCAGGTGGTTGGCGAGCCTCGAAAAATAGGCTTCACTACCGCCGAGGGCAGGTGGATAGCGCTGGATAAACTGTGCGACGTGCATCGTGTGGGGTTCCGTCCGTATCGGGAATGTATACGATTATCGAGGGTCGCAAGATAGTTCCCACGTAGCGCGAGTAAGCGAGCGATGATTGGTATCTCCAAGTTGGCCGATTCGGTGAAGCCGTCCGCAACGCTGGCCGCCGGTGCGAAAGCCCGCGAGCTGAAAGCGAAGGGAATCGCCGTATTCGACTTCAGCCTCGGCGAGCCGGACTTCAACACGCCGAAGCATATCTGCGATGCCGCCAACGAGGCGATGGCGAAGGGACAAACGCACTACACGCCCGCATCGGGCACCGCAGAACTGAAAAAGAGCATCGCGAAGTGGTACGGCCGCACTTACGGTTACGAGTGCGGGCCGGAGAATGTGATCGTCTCGAACGGTGCGAAACACAGCATTCACAACGTCCTCGCCGCAACGGTCGGTCCTGGCGATGAAGTGATTATCCCGACGCCATACTGGGTCAGTTACAGCGATCTCGTTTGCATGACCGGGGCGACTTGTTCGCTGGTTCACACGAATCTGGCGAGCGGCTTCAAGATGACGCCCGCGCAGTTGCAAGCCGCCATCACGCCGAAGACGCGACTGCTGATGCTCAACTCGCCGAGCAACCCGACGGGTGCGGTTTACACGCGGGCGGAACTCGAAGCGCTGGTCGATGTCGTGCTGGCACACCCGAACATCGCGATCCTTTCCGATGAGATTTACGAACAACTTTGCTACGGCGATGCCAAACCGACGTGCGTTGTCACGCTGCGGCCCGCGCTGAAAGACCGCACGATTACCGTCAGCGGGGCGAGCAAAAGCTACGCGATGACCGGTTGGCGGATCGGCTGGGCGATCGCGCCGCCGCACCTTGTGAAGGCGATGGACAACATTCAGAGCCAGGAAACGAGTTGCCCGTCGAGCGTCAGCCAGGCCGCGATGATCGTGGCACTCGAATCGCCCGAATCGCCGAAGTGCATCGCCGAGATGCACCGCGAATTCGCCGTGCGCCGCGATCTCGTTTGCAGCCTTTTGAAAGCCATTCCCGGCCTGAAGACGTTCGACGCGGAGGGCGCGTTCTACGCGTTCTTCGACGTGTCGAGTTACTTCGGCAAAACCTTCGGCAACGCCAAAGTTACCGACTCGATGAACTTCTGCGCGGCCCTGCTCGAACAGGCGCACGTGAACCTCGTACCCGGCGTGGCGTTCGGTGCGGAAGGTTTCGTGCGTATGTCGTTTGCCACGAACCGCGAGACGATCGAAGGCGGCGTGGCGAAGCTGAAGAGCTGGCTGGCGAGCGGGGTGTAGTTTTCAAACGGTCGGATTGTTAGCCCGACGCGCCAGCGCGCTAGCGAGGGTTAGCCCGACGCGCCAGCGCGCCAGCGAGGGTTAGTTTCCAAACGGTCGAGTGACTTCATCGCGTGTCTCGTGGGTTTCCCTCGCTGGCTAACGGGATTGGTATTGTTAGCCCGACGCGCCAGTTTTGAAGTTGCGCTATTTTTATGGCTTTTTTCCCTAGATATTCGACATTTAGTGAATCTCAAGCGTCGCTTTTTACGGTGCCTGGATCGAAAGAAC
>JAYSKW010000952.1:0-8165 GCA_043726085.1 Limnoglobus sp. | reverse complement strand
GCACGGTTGCGGAAGGCAACGCTCGAACTCGCCGAGCAACGCCTGCAAGATTGCAAGCTGACGGTGCCGGTGCCCGCCGGGTGGGAAGCATGGGCGTCGGTCGTCGGCCCCGGCTTCGCGCCACTACGGTTCGCCGTAGCCCAGCGGATGCTCGCCGAGGGCGAGATGGTGCGTTCGATGCCCGTGACGAACGCCTTCAAACTCGTGATCGACTTCAAGCTGAAACTCCGCGTGACAGTGCCGGAACGATACACCGCCGAACTGAAAATCGATCAACCCGTGGCGGTGAGTGTCGAGGCGTACCCCGACCGGACCTTCCCCGGCCGCGTCGCCCGGATCAACCCGACGATCGATTCGCTCAACCGCACGTTTCAGGTGGAAATCGAAGTGCCGAACGCGACGAACACACTGAAAGCCGGTGGCTTTGCGAAGGCCGACATCACGACGAAACTCGAGGCGAATCGAATCGTCGTGCCGCCCGCAGCCATCGTTTCATTCGCCGGTGTGAACACGATCTATCTGGTCGATGGCGAACGCGCCAAAGCCGTTCGCGTGACGATTGGCACCCGCGAAAAAGACTGGGTGGAAGTCCAAGGCGATATCCCAACCGGGTCGCGCGTAATCCTCAGCGGACAGTCGCAACTCGCCGATGGCACCCCCATCCGCATCCGTAACTAACTATCAACTCTCAACTAATTACTCACCACTACTGTTTTGGAATTGAAAGAGTTAAGAGTTAAAAGTTGAGAGTTGTTAGTTAAGAATATAAGGGTCGTACATGATTTGGGATATCTGTATCAAGCGGCCGGTGTTTACCTGTATGTTAATGCTCGCGCCGATCATTCTCGGTTTCGCCTCGTACGCGCGGCTCGGGGTCGAACTGTTCCCGAACGTCGATATTCCGGTCGTCGTCATCACCACCGTACTCCGTGGGGCGAGCGTCGAAGAGATGGAATCGGCGGTTACAAAGCCCGTCGAGGAAGTCGTGAATACGGTATCGGGGATCGATGAATTGCGCTCGACCACGAAAGAAGGCGTGTCGCAAATCGTCGTCGGTTTTAAGCTCGAAAAGAATGGCGATATTGCTGCACAAGAAGTCCGCGACAAAGTCTCGTTGCTGATGCCGCAACTTCCGGTGGGTACCGAAGAACCGAAGGTCGAGAAGTTCAATCTCGATGCGGCACCGGTGGTCACGCTCGCGGTGTCGGGGCGGCGATCGTTGAGAGAAGTGACGGAAATTGCCAAGAAACTCATCAAGGAAGACCTCGATGGCGTGAGTGGCGTTGGCTCGGTCGTACTCGTCGGCGGGCAGAATCGGGCGGTAAATATCTGGGTCGATCCGAGTAAATTACGCGGTCGCAAATTGTTTGTGGATGATGTGCGCAAGGCGCTCCGCGAACAGAACCTCGAACTGCCCGGCGGCAAGGTCAACTCCGGCGCGATGGAGGAAGGGTTGCGCACCGACGGGCGCGTGCGGAACGTTGACGATTTTCAACGGCTGATTGTGGCCAGCCGCGATGGCGTACCGGTTCGCGTCCGCGACGTCGTGACGGGGCCGTCAGCATCGACGCCCGGCGTCGAGGATGGCGTCGAAGAGCCGCGCGGCCTGAGCCGACTCGATGGCGATGTCGCCGTCAGCCTCATCGTGCAAAAACAATCGGGCGGTAACACCGTCAAAGTCGCCGATGCGGTCAAAGCGCGATTGGAGAAAATCCGACCGACGCTGCCCCCGGATATGCGAGTCGAAATCATCCGCGATCAGTCGAAGTTCATCAAAGGCTCGATCGACGAAGTGAAGTTCCACCTCGTGCTCGCGGCGTTCCTCGTCGGCGGCGTCATCTTCCTGTTCATCCGCGATTGGCGCACGACGGTCATTGCGGCGCTGGCCGTGCCGACGAGCATGATCGGCACGTTCGCGTTCATGGACTTCATGGGTTTTAGCCTGAATAACATGACGCTTTTGGGCATGATCCTCGCCGTCGGCATCGTCATCGACGATGCGGTGGTCGTACTCGAAAACGTCTTTCGGCACATGGAAGAGTACGGCCGCAGCGCCGCCGAAGCCGCGAGTGTGGCCACGAAAGAGATCGCGCTCGCGGTGCTGGCAACGACGCTTTCACTCGCGGTCATCTTCGCGCCGATTGCGTTCATGTCGGGGCAAGTCGGCCGTTTTTTCAACAGCTTCGGCTTCGTCGTCGGCTTCGCGATTCTGCTCTCGATGGTCGTCAGTTTCACGCTTACGCCGATGCTCTGTTCGCGATTCCTCAAGACATCGCCCGGCGGGCATAGTTCGTCGAATTCCGGCGTCTGGGGCTGGGTGACGCGCCGCTACGTCGGCGTCCTCGCATGGTCATTACGGCACCGTTGGGTCGTCATCGTTGCCACGATTGCGATGTTCGCGTGTACGCCCGCGCTGTTCGTGGCGGTCGGCACGGACTTCGTCCCGAAGGACGACCAAAGCGAGTTTGAAATCGCGATCACACTGCCCGAAGGTTACACGCTCGATCAGGGTAGCACGATGTGCGCGGAACTCGAAGGACGCCTTGCGAAACTCGAAGGCGTACTGAACGTCTTCACCACGATCGGCGAGACGAACGGCCGCAGCGCCAAGGGGCAAGGCGACGTGACGCTCGTCAACATTTATTGCCGGTTGATCGACCTACGAAAGCGCAGCTACGGCCAACAAAGCGTGATGGCGAAGGCCCGCGCCATCATGATGGACTATCCCGACCTGCGCGCAAACGTCCAGGAAGTCAAGCTGTTTTCGTCGTCGGCATTCAAGAACGTGCAACTCGAACTGAGCCTGCGCGGCCCCGATGGCGACAAGCTGCTGGAGTACGCGAACGCCATTTTGAAGAAGATGAAAGCGAACCCGAACTTCACCGATGTCGATACGAATGCGGCGAATCGTTCGCGGGAACTGCAAGTGCGAATCTTCCGCGACAAAGCCGCTGACGTCGGGGTGTCCGTCGCGACAGTGGCGAGCACTTTACAAGTGCTCGTCGGCGGCGAACCGGTGACGAAATTCAAGGAAGGCGTCGACCAGTACGATGTCTGGCTGCGTGCGAACGCACCGAACCGAGACCGCGAAGCCGCCATCGGCGCGCTCGCGGTGCAGTCTTCATCTGGCGAGGCGATCGCGCTCGATAGTATCGCGCGCATGACCCCCGCACGCGGCCCGGCCGCCATCGAACGCTACAACCGCCAGCGACAGGTCGCCGTCACTTGCAACCTCGCCCCCGGCGTCGCGCTCGGTAACGCGCTGCCAGAGGTGGCCGAGTACGTGAAATCGCTCGAGCTATCGCCCGAGTATCGCTACGAGTTTCTCGGCGAAGCGAAGTTAATGCAAGATTCGAACGATAACTTCACGATTGCGTTCCTGTTGGCGTTCGCGTTCATGTATATGATTCTCGCGGCCCAATTTGAAAGCCTCGTTCACCCGATCACGATCTTGTTGGCGGTGCCATTAACATTGCCGTTCGCATTGGTGTCGCTGTTGATCTTTCAGACGCCGCTCGATGTGTATGCCATGATCGGCCTGTTCATGTTGTTCGGTATCGTCAAAAAGAATGGCATCTTGCAAGTGGACTACACGAACGTGCTGCGTGCGAAAGGGCTACCGCGTAACGAGGCGATTTTGAAGGCGAACGAAACGCGGTTGCGGCCGATCCTGATGACGACGATCATGCTGGTGGCGGCGATGATCCCAATCGCGACCGGCCAAGGCCCCGGTGCAAGTGCTCGCGCCAGCATGGCGAAAGTCATCCTCGGCGGGCAGTTGCTCTCGCTACTCCTGTCGTTGCTCGTCACGCCGGTGGCGTATTCGATCTGGGACGACCTAGCCCGCTTCATCGGCCGCCAGTTCACCCGCAAATCGAGAATCGAGACTCCGATGGCCATCGAACCCGAAACGGTGATCGATTTGGAACGACAGCCCGTTGCGGCTATGGCCGAAGTTCTTCGCCGGGGTTGAGTCTCAGAATGCGGACGAGCACGAATTGTGAGAAATTCGCAAAAACAGTTGATCTCGATCTTGCGGCGCTGGTATGCTTATGTCGTTACGACAAAGAGCGCGAACTTTTCCGCTTTTTTCTTTCTCTTCCAAGGTGTCAGATGAAATTCTTCCCTACTCCCAAATCGGGCCGAAAGGGGTTCACGTTAATTGAACTCTTGGTCGTCATCGCGATTATCGCGATCCTTATCGGGTTGTTGTTACCCGCCGTGCAAAAGGTTCGCGAGGCCGCCGCGCGTGCGAAGTGTACGAATAACCTGAAGCAAATCGGCATCGCGTTGCACGCGTACCACGATACGTTCGGGTTTCAAGCGCCCGCTACGAGTGCGGATCAAGCGCCATGGGGGCCAGGCAACACGAACGTTTCCCCGCCGAATCCGAATGCCGGAGCTGGCGGCTGGGGTGCGTCGTGGATGGTTTACATCCTCCCACAAATCGAACAAGGTGCGCTGTACAATCAGCTCATCCTCGGTGGCAACTCCTCTAATGGTGGTCCTGGTACCGGCTACGGCAACACCGCCAATGGTGCGAAATACACCGGCGTGAAAATTCCCGGCTATCGCTGTCCTTCGAGTCCATTACCCGAACTGACGACGAGCGGCGTCCCCGGTAGTGGCCAGTTGATGCTCCCCACGTACGTCGCAATTGCCGGTGCAGCCAACGGTGTGATTCCGACCAATATCTACAACGAAAATCGGATCCGGACGCCTGGTAGCGCGGCGGGTTGCTGTAGCGGCGGGATTATGAGCGGCGGCGGTGCGATGCCATCGAACCAGAAGTTGTCGTTTGCTTCGATCACCGATGGCCTGAGCAACACCATGACGATCAGCGAACAAGGCGACTTCCTGTTCACCTTGAACGGTACCAAACAAGCCTGGAATGCGGCAGGACCACACGGTTGGACGATCGGTTGGTCGAGTACAGCCCAAGTGACGGGCGCTCAAACTGGCGGCGATAATCGCGCCTTTAACACCACGACGGTTCGCTATGCCATCAATCAAAAGCGCGGCTGGGTGGATGCCCCGGGTAATTGCGGCACCACCGGTGTCTGCGATAACACGAGTCACAATGCCCCATTGAACTCGGCCCACACGGGCGGGGTCATCGGTCTCCTCGGCGACGGTAGCGTGCGCTTCCTGCGCGATTCGATTACCCTACAAGTGCTCGGTCAACTTTGTACCCGCGACGACGGCGTCGCCGGCCCGAACGTCGATTAATTTGGTTGCACCGCGAACGCGAATCTTGCCGACCGCGATGACACTCTCCCGTCATCGCGGTCGGTTTTTCCTTCCACCGAATCTCTTCCAACTAAAAGAGGAATCTCATGCTCTCCTGGAAACATTTCTTCGCGATCCTGGTTCCGCTCGTCTTTATCGGTTGCTCGGGTGGCAAAGCCGAACCGAAAACGGTTGCCGTGAAAGGCAAAGTCACACTCGATGCCAAACCACTCGCGACGGGCAAAATCACGTTTGAAGGGACCGATGGCACTCCCCCCACCGTGCTGGATATCAAAGACGGTGCGTACGAAGGCAAGTGTAGTATCGGGTCGAAGAAAGTGCGGATCACTTCGTATATCATGGTCGCGCCGCCGAAGACAGGCATGACCGGCCCAGAATACGAAAAACAAGCCGAGGAGAATATCATTCCCGCCCGGTTCAACACCGATTCCAAGGAAGTACGCGAAGTGAAAGACGGCCCGAACGAGTTCGATTTCGGCGTGATGGCGAAGTAGATACAGGCCGCAGTTAAATGATTTTCACGCGAACGCCTTGAGAGTATGGCCGTTCCCGAGTAGCGCTTCGCGTACTTTCGTTGCGAACGTCAGTGCGTGCGGGCTATCGCCGTGGATGCAGATCGTCCGCACGCCGCGTTCGCGGATCAGCCACTCGAGTTGCACGATCGCCTCGGCGGGATCTTCGATCTGGGCATTCGGTTCGCTGCGCGGGACGAGCGAGCCGTCGCTGCGGTATCGGCGATCGACGAATCCTTCGGCGAAGAACGACACGCCGACTTCCTTCGCACAACACTCCAACTGCGACCCCGGCAACCCGACGAGCGGCAAGCTTAAACTCGCGCAAACCTCGACGAGTGGCCGCGCCACATCCGCATCGCGACAGGCTTGGTTGTACCACGCGCCGTGCGGCTTCACATACTTCACGGGCATTTGGTAATCATCCGCGTATTTGATCAGGGCGAGAATCTGTAGGAGCGCCATTTCCATATACACATCTTCGGAATGTTGCTGTTCGCGTCGACCGAATTGCGGACGATCCGGATACCCAGGGTGCGCACCGATACTCAACTGCGTTTGTTTCGCCATCGCAATCGTTTCCCGCGAAATGGCTTCCGACCCCGCATGATGGCCGCAACAGATGTTTGCCGACGTGAGAAGCGCCATCAGCACGGCATCGTCGCCCGCACCTTCGCCGAGATCCGCATTGAGGTCGATTTCCATCAGCGGATCCGTAAGGCGCGGCACGAATCTTCGTAGGTGGCTTCGAGTTCGAGCGGCACCAGGAAATCTTTCGAGAGCCAGATCGGCAGCGTCGGCATGACGCCACCGATGGCGAGTTCGTGTTCCCACGCAACGAGCCGCCAACGCGGCCCCGACCGTTCTCCCCGGCACGTTGTCGCATAAATCAGGCTATTCGCGACCGCCGTTCGCGGCGCGCCGAGTTCGTCCAACAGTTCACCGTATAGGTTCGGAATGCGGGTCGTCACGAGATCGACGATCGTCACACACACACGCCTTTTTCAGCATCGCCTCGCACTTATTGACGAAGGTTTGCCGATTCTCGGGACGATCTTTGTTCGACGGGCTGACGAGTTCGATCGTCGCCACGAGGCGATATTCGTCCTGTGTGTAGATGCGCACTTCGTACTCGGAAGGCTCCGGAAATTCCGTTTCGAGCAAGACCGCAGGCTTCGCCGGTGCCCAACTGGCAATGGATTCCGGTTCACATACCGGAAAGACATATTCTACAGTGGAGCCGATGTGTATTCAGGGGCTGGCAACGTATTCTTCAGGTAATATCGAATTGAGTCGTCGAGCCACTATCGCAGGCCAGCCACTCTGAAGTCCTTTCCACAGGAATCGCGTCGAGTTCGTGTGGAAGTGCTCGCGTAGTGGCATGGCTCATCCTCGATTACTGAATGACGCATTCTAACAGCGTGACGGTGCCGTGGGGCGTCCAGTTATTCGAGTTACGTTTCTTGAAAGGCGCGTGCAACCAGTTCCAAGTCTTCGTCGGCTTGTTCCGAGAACACTAACCCAGCCTTGTCGTAATCGGCCATGAATCCACGGCCCAAGTACGACCAGTCGGGACTGTATTCGGTGCCATATACAAATACGATCACCCCAGTCCAATCGGCACACCGCACGCGGTCCCCAATACGGATGTCGTCGCCAGAACAATAGTGGGTATCCAAGCCGTCCGCCTCCGGATTCGTGTGGAAGTAATCGCGTAGTGGCATAGCTCATCCTCGATTAGTGAATGCCGCATTCTAACAGTGTGGCGGTGCCACTGGGCGTCCATAGTTGTTCGCCGAGGATTGCGGGCAACAGCACGGCGTCGCCTTCGTGAATTGGCTCGTTTCCGAGTGTGCCCGAGCCATTCGTACAGACCAACACTTTGCACGTTCCGCGCTCGCCCACGCGCATCGGGGTGGCAGTCGTGATGCGGTGCAAGGTGAAGTATTCGCACGCCACGAGGCATTCGCGCACTTCGGATTCTCGCACCGGCGTCACCGGGTCGCAAGGCCCCATCGCGAAATTGGAACAGGCGAGGCCGTCGTCGAGGTGCATGTCGCGCGGCAAGCCGGTCTTGGCATCGACGCGGTCCCAGTCGTAGAGCCGATAGGTAATATCGCTCGTTTGTTGCACTTCAAACAGCATGAGATTGGCACCGATAGCGTGAACGGTACCCGCCCGCAGGAACAAGCAATCGCCGGGGGTCGGCACGAACTGATGCAGCGTGTGCGGCGTGGTTTTCGCGGCCATCGCTTCGCGGAACGTGGCATCGGTTGTACCGGGGCGGAACCCCGCATACAGCTTGCTGGCCGGGTCGGCATCGAGCACCACCCAGGCTTCGGTCTTGCCGTTCTGGCCGGGTGTTTTCGCGTGGGCTTGTTCGTCGGTCGGGTGAACTTGCAC
>JAYSKW010000951.1:0-9862 GCA_043726085.1 Limnoglobus sp. | reverse complement strand
CTTGACGACATCCACATTTCGGCGATACGTCTTAAACAAATTTTCGACGAGTAACATCCGCGTCTCCGGTAGGGCTATTGTGTGAGATTACTCGAAGCGCAGTGCCTGGATCGGTCGCAGGCGTGCGGCACGGTAGGCGGGTATTAGGCTCGAAGCGATGGCAATCGACATCGCTCCGATGTTGACGAGGATCACCGTCAGCGACTCGACGTTCGTTGGGATTTTGTCGAAGTAATAAATGTCGCGAGGGAAGAGTTCGGCACCGGTGATTACGGTGATTCCCTTCTCGATAGCGTTGATGTTGTACGTGATGCCGAGGCCGAGAACGGTACCGAGCGAACAGCCGACAAAGCCGAGCAACACCGCATACCAGACGAAGATTCCCATGACGCCACGGCTCGAGGCTCCGAGCGATTTCATGATGCCGATGTCGCGAATTTTCTCCGAGACGATCATCGTAAAGATCGCCAAGATGCTGAACCCCGCTACGCCGACGATCATAAACAACAGCAAGTTCAGGATGCCGCGCTCGACGTCGATCGCCGCCAGAAGCGGTCCTTGGTGCTCTTCCCACGTCGCCGCCCGCACTTCGTACGGCCGGAACAGTTTCTGAATTTCATCGGTCACGTTCGCCTTCACGAACGTGAAACTCTTCGGCGTCGTTTCCTTTAACTTGATCTGCAAATGCGACACACGATAGCCCATTCGCCGCAACCGTTGCAGGTCCGCGAGCGACATATACACGAACTGGCTGTCGTACTCGCTCATGTCGGATTTGAAGTAATCCGCAACAACGAACGTACCCCAGACCGGTCGCATTTCATCGGCGGCCAGCGTCGCCACCAGCACGCTATCGCCGGGCTTGAGTGCCGCGATTTCTTCTGTCAAACCCGTTTCAGGGTTCTTGTAGCGGAAGTGCGCGAGCGAGTGACCGACGAAGATGCCAATCGGTTTTGGAGCTTCAAATTGAGGCAAATCGGGTGTGGGTAAATTCGTCGGCACATCGAGCGGCAGCTGAATCTGCGGCCCTTTACCGAGGAAGCCCGATTCGCTCGGCTTCTCGGCTTCGAGTGCCGCCTTGTCGCGCATCATCTCGTCGAGGCCCGCGTTCTCGTCGACGTTTCGCGCGAAGCGACGCAACGCTTCGGGAGACAAGTCGAACGACGGAACCGCCAGATGTTTCTGCCCGGAGATAAACTGCCCGAACCCGCCAACTTTCGATTGCACATCGGCATTCACGCCGGTCAGTTTCACCGGTTTCACGACATTCATGCCGCGAAACTGGAACTGAATCGTCGCCACGACTTCGACCGTTGGGGCCATCACTTCGATGTGCGGCCCGGCCGGCGACGCGAGGATGCGTTTCGCGATTTCATCGGGTGGTTCGCGGAAGCCCGCAAAGTTATCGGTGTCCAATATGACGTCCGAAAGCACGCCGTGCAGTCGGTCGCGGAGCTTGTTCGAGAAGCCACTCATGACGCTATTGACGACGATGAGCGTGGCCACACCGAGCATGACGCTGACGATACAGACGAACGCGAGGTATCGCGTACGCAAGTAGCGCATACAGAGAATGAGTTTATACACGGATCACGTCTCGCTATTCGATGAAATCGGCACGTCGAGTTATGCAAGATTTACCACAAGCCACCCAACCGCGAAAGCCCGAGTTGCGATGGGGTATCGAACGCCCCTTGCCCGCGCATTAGAATGGAAGCGTCGGATGGAGGGGTGGCAGAGTGGTCGATTGCACTGGTCTTGAAAACCAGCGTACCGAAAGGTACCCAGGGTTCGAATCCCTGCCCCTCCGATAAACGTTTGTGCAGTATCTCGCAGAACGCCCCACCAACCATGAGAAACGTTTGAACACGCGGCGGAGCTGGATCGAGTGATCCGGAATGCGTTTGGAGCTTTATGTAGTTGATCATCCAATTGACTTTCGCCTTCCATTTTGATCCTTTTTAGTCGATCAGAAAACGTGTGGGTTACTTTTGCAATTGTGAATAAACTAGCAAAAACGATACTCGTGACTGACCGGAGATGGCCACCTATGCTGCCGTATTCGCACTTTGCCGATGCCTTGTTGTATGCGGACTTCTTTGCGAAGTTCGGCACGTCGAAGGACAAACCTCGCTGGGATGTCACGAAGAGCCTCGTTGCCCCAACGGATGCGCAAACGTTGGCGCTGAAGTCGTTTAAACGCGAGACGCACATTCTCGTGCTGGCAGGTGCATGGTGCGGCGACTGTGCTTCGCAATGCCCGATACTCGAGAAGTTTGCCGAGCTTGCGCCATCGTTAAAGGTTCGCTACCTGGACCGCGATGCCTATCCGGAAGCACAGAAGGAGCTGCAAATTAACGGGGGTAACCGCGTACCCGTGGCGGTGTTCTATAGCGAGGATGGACAAGAGGTTGCGCGATTCGGAGAACGAACTTTGACGGCGTACCGGATGTTGATCCAAACTCTTTCCGGCGAATCGTGCGGCAGTGGTATCGTGACGGCAAATGCTCATTTTGCAGGCGTTGTGCAGGATTGGCTCGATCAAATCGAGCGCGTTCAAGCCATTCTTCGATTATCGCCACGCCTGAGGCGTTTGCACGGGGACTAATCGTGCCATAAGGTATAGATGCGTACCGAACGCACGATCCGACCGCCACGAGGCTCATTATGTTTGGCTATCCGTGCCCGATATGTAATCAACGTCTACTCGCGTCTCCGGAGCGGGTGGGCCAGCGCACGATTTGCCCGAAGTGCTTGAAGCCCATCGTGATACCTCGCCTGAACGTGCCACTCCCGGAGCCGCTGGATTCTGCGGACGACATCGACCCCGACGAAGTGCCGATCAGCCTCATGCCTGTGGCCGACGACGATTCGGTCGAAGCGCCGTCGCCGCGAACGCCGATGCCGGACTTGTTACCACCGAAAAGAATCGCGGCCTCGGCCATCGACAATTCGTGGGTGCCAATCGTACCGAACTACTCGCCATCGGACATCGATTCCGGCGCGGATTTAAGCAGTTTCGGCCCGGAACTGGAACATTTCGACTCTGCGCCGCTCATCGATCTGATCCCAATACCCCACATGGAACACGCACCATCCGCCGTGCCAATGGCGACGTTTCCGGCGATGGTATTCGACGAACCGCGGCAAGTTGCCGACTCGATTCCGACTTCCACACCGTTGCCCGAAGTGCCGTCGATACCGCGGTTTCCGCAACCTCCGGCCGCGTTTCAGCCGATGCCGAACTACTTTCCGCCACCGGCTGTATCGCAAACGCCACCGCCGATGGCAACCGCCCGCCCGGCCGCCACCGTACGCAGTTCGTACCCCACTCGCAGCGATGCGATCGCCAATGGCATGGTTGTGTTCAACCCTACCGATGTCGAATCGGCCGACATCGCCGCCGATTTGACCGCCGCGCTGACGATGCGGATGAAACCGCCACCAGAACCGCCGAGCGATTTGCGGCTTTCGACGGGAATGTGGATCATTCTGACAGCCATCGCCATCAGTTTGTGGCTATTTTGCATGATGGCGAACATGCTCGATCCGCTGAAGTACGTCGCGCTGATCGCGGTTTTTGAAATCCTCGTCGGCTACTTCTGGATCGCGTACCTGGCAGGCCATCGCAATACGATGCGCGGCGTAACCACACTGCTGCCACCGGTTTGGATCTGCCGCGCCATCGAGCCAAGCCCGTTCCAAGGGTATCGTCCCGTGCGTTTCGCGATCACCGGTTTGGCGTTACTGCTGCTGTACGTGATAGGGCCACAGGTGCAGCCATCGATTTACACCGCGATCGGCATGGAAAACGAGTCGCCTCAAGTGGCGAAGGAAACGACGCGAACGCCAGTGAATCGGTTAACCGAGGCCGAGCGCGATAACAATGCTGCCACACTCATCGATGAGCTGCAATTGCTGTCCGAACTAACCGAAGCGCAAATGTCGGACGCAGCCGACTATCGTGGCGCACTATTGGCGAAGTTCCGGAACCACCTGAGTCATAGCAGTAACCACGTCCGCAAGTTGGCCTTGCGGAACCTCGTCAACTGGGCGGGCGATGATGCAAAACCCGACGTCATCAAAACGATTGGGGCCGAAGGCGAGATCGAACGTCACGAGGCGATCAAACTCGCATCGCGCTGGAAAGATGTCGCTGTCGCCAAGGCCGTAGCCGCGCAGATGATCGTCAAAGACGATCGCGCGGTCGTAAAGGAAACTCTGTTACAGATCGGCGGAACGACTGTTGAGGACGCTCTTTTGCCGTACCTCCGCTCTGAAAATTGGGACGTGATTACGACCACGCACGAAGTGCTGAAAGCTCACGGCGGAGCCAAAACCCTCGCCGAGCTACAGAAGACGACCAACATCACAGCCCGCGATACAATCCGCGAGTCGATTCTCGCCATTAAGAAACGTCTCGGCATAAAGGGTCTTGGTTAAGGATGGCACTCATATGCCGACGCTCTCCGACGATGCCGTTCGCGAATTTCATTCGCTCGGTTACACCTTAGTCAAGGGGTTTTACACCCCCGACGAAATCGCGTTGCTCAGCCGCGCAGCGAAGGAAGATCGCGAGCTGGACAAACGCAGTTTCGGTCGTGCCGACGGTGAAGGGGGCGTCGTACGGCTGTCGCTCTGGAACCACCCCGGCGATGGCATTTACGGCATGTTTGCACGCTGCGAGCGCATGGTGCGCAGTTGCGAAAAGCTATTGGGCGGCGAGGTTTATCACTACCACTCGAAGATGATCTTGAAGGACGCCAAGATCGGCGGCGCGTGGGCGTGGCATCAAGATTATGGCTACTGGTATCAGAACGGCGTGCTGCAACCGCTGCTCGTCAGTGCCTTCATCGCCGTCGATCCGAGTACGATGCAAAATGGCTGTTTGCAAGTGATCGCGCGATCCCACGAGTGCGGGCGTATCCACCATACTCTCACCGGCGAACAAGCGGGTGCGGACCGCGAGCGCGTCGAGGAACTGCTGAAGCGACCCGAACATTTCCCATTCGTTCACGTCGAAATGGACCCAGGCGACGCGCTGTTCTTCCATGCGAACTTATTGCATCGCAGCGATCAAAACACCTCAGAAAATCCACGTTTGTCGATGATTTGTTGCTACAACGCCGCCCGAAACAACCCGTACAAAGAAAGCCATCACCCACGATACACGCCGTTGAATGTGGTTTCCGACGATGCGATCTTGCGAGTCGGCATCAAGCGCTTCGCCGACTCGGGTGAGGTGGCATGGCTCGACGACAACAAGGATCGTAGCGCCAGAGTTTTGGAAGCACCGCTATAGCCAACCAACAACTTTCGGTGATCGGCAAACTCTAAAGTACGGCGTGGTACACAACAATTTATCATCGTGGGGAACGTTTTTTACGTGCCATAGGCAACGCCCGTTTGCGATCGTTCGAATACTCAGTTTCGAGTTTTGCTGGCCGCGGAAATCCGGTCGCTACAATAGCGTCATACCGAATACGACTGGAGACCCCCCGCCGTGATGCTCAAGATGGCGAAGCGGATGCTGTTCGAGGCCGATAAACGCCTGTTGTGGAAACTGGCCTGGAACATGGGCGTCAAGGGCGGGATGTCGGTGCTTCGCCACAAGTCGCGGCTCAGACGCGGCGAGGTGTTCCCTCCGTTCCTGTACGTCTCGATTATCAACTCGTGCAATCTTCGCTGCCAGGGTTGCTGGGTCGACGTCGCGCACAAACAGAAGACGATCGATCCGCCCGCGTTCCGCAAACTCATCCGCGAAGCCAAGCAGATGGGAAATTCGTTCTTCGGCATCGTTGGCGGCGAGCCGTTCATGCACCCGCAATTGCTCGATATGCTGGCCGAATTCCCCGAATGTTACTTCCAGATCTTCACGAACGGCCACTTCATTACCGATGAACGCGCGAAGCGCATCCGCGAACTCGGCAACGTCACACCACTGATTAGCGTCGAAGGCACGGAGATCATTTCCGACGAGCGCCGCGGCCGTACCGGCGTGCTGTCGAAGACAATGGAGGGCCTGCAAAACTGCTTGAATAATGGCGTGTTCACCGGCGTCTGCACATCGTTGTGCCGGACGAACATCGAAGATTTGCTGCGAGAAGTCTGGGTCGATCGCCTCATTGAAATGGGCGTGCTTTACACGTGGTTCCACGTCTATCGGCCGATGGGACCGAACCCGAATGCGGACCTGTGTTTGTCGCCAGAACAGGCAATGCAGGCCCGCAAGTTCGTCGTCGAAATGCGGGCGAAAAAGCCGATTGTCATCATCGACGCTTATTACGACGGCGAAGGCCAAGCGCTCTGCCCGGCAGCCACTGGCATTAGCCACCACATTAACCCGTGGGGCGACATCGAGCCGTGCCCGATCGTGCAATTCTCGAAGGAATCGATCCACACGACCGCAGAAGATGGCCGCACACTGAAAGAAAAGTTCCTGAAAAGCGACTATTTACGCGAGTTTCGTGCTGTGGCAGCCGAAGCGACACGCGGCTGCATCGTGCTCGAACGACCCGATTTGTTGAAGGCACTCGTCGAGAAGCACGGGGCGAAAGATGTGACCGCTCGCCAGACCGCACTTGCGGAGTTGGCTGCGATGCAAGTGCGAACGTCGCAGTACAACCCCGGCAACGAAGTTCCGGAAAAGAACCTTCTATACCGCATCGCCAAGCGAGTGTTCTTCAACGATTTCGGCGTGTACAACGGCAAAGATCACACCCAGACCTCTGCGCCAGGCGTGCTGGCGGGGAAATAGTTGCACGGTTCAAAATCGGGTTGCAGTGAATCGACGTAAGTCGGAATTCCAGTGGCTCGAAAACCGTTTTTTCGGGTGTTTTTTCGGTTTTCGCGGCACTTTTCGATCGCAAATCGCCGATTTGTTCACGCTCTGTTGGCCGTATCTCGAACCCATATTGCGATTTGCGTCGAGTGGGATCGTTTCGACACTCGGCGCAAGTTGCGACACTTCGCGACATTCTCACGACACTCGGAGGCATTCTCACGACACTTCGCGACATTCTCACGACACTTGGAGACATTTTCACGACACTTCGCGACACGATGCAAAAGTCGACTTACGTTGGATCGCCTTGGATTTTTTGACTTTGTGGATTCGTATGGGTGAACTTGATACGCGGGTTCAAATAGCACCCAAAACCACTACGATTTGAACCGTGCTGAAAATCGCTATTTCACTGTGTCGACGCGTGTGACATTAATTAACCCGATGTTTCGCAAGTCGGTGGGGTACGTCACGGTCCCGAACAGATCGACCGTCTTTCGCAGGTACTTTTCGAGGTCGACGTTTGGGCTGGATGTGGCGTAGAACTTGGTTTTGCCGCGATCGTCGTCGAGTGCGTAAACGGCTTTGCCGTTCGCTTTGAATGCAGCGATTCGCAAGAAACCGGTGCCCGTCCATTCGGACTTTGCACTCGGTACCGGGGCGGACGGCTCCTCGCGGCGCGGTGCGTTTTCCCTTGGCAAATCGGCTTTTGGCTCGGTTCGGGGCGCGGCCACCAGATCCTTCGCGGCGTTCCACGCGGCCCCGGTTTCCTTGCCGATCGGCTGACGGCGACGTTCGCGTAGCGTGTGGAGACGCAAGTAACTCAGGTTCGCCAAATCGGCGTCGCCGTTCGTGTCATTCATCTCTTTCGCCAGCTGAAAATAGAGCCGTTCGGCTTTGTCGTAGTCGTTATTTTGCGACGCTTGTTCGGCTTGCACCCAGAGTGGGTGGTTCGGCCAACCGGCGGGTTTGCCGTTCGATCGTGGCGTCGCAGGCAGCGATGCGGAGGCAGGCGAAACAAATGGTGCCACGCCTTCTGTCGGCGTCGGCGATTTGACGATGAAGCCTTCTTTTGCAGGTCCGGCGAGTTGAATCGACGACCGGGGCAGGTAGCGAAAATCGTCGGCGGGAGGCTGAATCGGATACCAGATACTCTGATCGTCTTCGGACTTCACACCCGTGCCGAGAATGCGAACGATACTGCCATCGGGGATAGTTGCTTTACGCGTTTCGAGCGGTTTATTGATGCCGATTTTCCCTGCCGCGAGCTTGATCGTGCCGCTATGCGAGACGACGGCATTCTGCGGAAAAGGCTTGTTTTTGTCGACTTCCACGAACAAGTGGTTCACCCAACTCAGCGAACCTTGCGGCGGTTGGATCGCCACCCAGTCGTCGCCTTCGAGGTGGTCGACGATGATCGTCGTATCGCGGAACAGCACTCCCGTGTCGGCTCCATCGACCTTCGGCGACGCTCGCACGACGACTTCGGGTGACGTTACCGTTGCCAAACTGCGGCTGCTTTGGGCAAAACTCGGCACACAAAAGGCCATTGCGAAGACGATGCCAACGAGACTTTGCGAGCGCATGACCGCCTCCGCACGGGGAACGACTGACGAAGCCGCCGAAATACCGCATCCTCACAACCGGTCAAGCTCAACTGCCGGACTCGTACGCTTGCGACTTCCGCAACGGCGTAATAGGCTCAATAGTAAACACTCACTGCGTGAGGTCGAAGGTATGAAGATCGTGCTTCTTGAGGGCGATGGTATTGGGCCGGAAGTTACTTCGGCAGCGTGCCGGGTGGTGGCGGCCACCGGGGTCAACGTCGATTGGGTGCGTGCGGCAGCGGGGCTGGATGCGGCCGAGACGCACGGCGATCCGCTCCCCGAAGTCACGCTCGACCTCATCCGTCAACATCGCGTCGCGCTCAAGGGGCCGTGTACCACGCCGGTGGGCAAAGGCTATCGCTCGATCAACGTGCGGTTGCGGAAGGGGCTGGATCTTTACGCCAGTGTGCGACCCGTTAAGACCATCCCCGGCGTCAAGGTTCCCTACGAGAAGGTCGACCTGATCGTCGTTCGCGAAAACACCGAAGGGTTGTACGCGGGGCTGGAACATCAGGTGGTGCCCGGCGTGATCGAAAGCCTGCGGGTGATTACGAAACCAGCCTGCGAGCGGATCGTTCGCTATGCGTTCGATTACGCGCGAACGGCCGGTCGGCACCGCGTCACATTTTGCCACAAAGCCGACGTGATGCGGCTTTCGGATGGCCTCTTTCTCGAATGCGCACGGGCGGTGGCGGAGGAATTCCCGTTCATCGCGTTCGACGAAAAACCGATCGATAATCTCTGTCTGGAACTCGCGCTCGATCCGTCGCCGTTCGATGTGCTCGTGATGGAAAACCTGTTCGGCGACGTGATTTCGGACTTGTGCGCGGGGTTAGTTGGTGGCCTCGGTGTCGTGCCGGGAGCGAACTTGGGGTCGCGATACGCTGTGTTTGAAGCGGTCCACGGGAGCGCGCCGGACATTGCGGGGCAAGGCATCGCGAACCCGACGGCGGTGATACGGAGTGCGGCAATGATGCTCGATCATGTGGGTGAACGTGCCGCCGCTGCCCGCATCGAACTCGCCGTCGCCCGCACGCTACAAGCCGGTCACGGCCTCACCAAAGACCTCGGCGGCAATGGCAACACGCATTCGATTACCGATGAAATCATCAAGCATCTGGGTGCATAATCGCCGCGACATGCCGTACGCGGCGCGGCGAAACGGGAATGGAATTAACAAAATGTGTTGACGTTCAAAACTTGAAAGGCCACAATACAGCGAAATTGGGATCGAGGCGTTATTGATGGCTACTCCCGGTTCGGGCGATGTACGTCTTTTTCGTCGGTGTGCTATTCTGCGCTACGAGGAAGCGGAAGTCCTCTTCAAAGCGGACTATACTTCACGCGGCGGAAACGGATACTTCTTACAAAGGCGAAAACCTCTTATTCTGGTAGCCGCAGGTCTTTAGCCTGCGTTTGCCACGAGCAATCGCTGAGGGTCGTGGTGAGTCTTCGAGACACGACGGTTCGT
>JAYSKW010000950.1:0-1393 GCA_043726085.1 Limnoglobus sp. | reverse complement strand
AGGTAACCCATCGATGCCACGGTTGAGCGTGATCGTTTGCACCTACAATCGTGCGTCGTTCCTTCCGGGGTGCCTGGCCTCGCTTCGCGCTTCGGGAGTATCGCCATCCGACCTCGAAATCGTCGTCGTCGATGATGGCTCCACGGACGATACTAAGTCCGTGATCGATCAACTCGGCGGCTCCGATATTCGCTACATCTACCAAACCAACCAAGGTTTATCGACCGCACGCAACACGGGAATCCGGGCCGCAACTGGCACTTACGTCGCGTATCTCGATTCGGACGATCTCTGGCTGCCCGGCGTGGCCCCGAAGATGCTCGCGTTCCTCGATAAGCATTCCGAAGTCGGGATCGTCTTCGCAAATGCCCAAGTCGGCAACGACAACGAAGGCTTCTCGCCGTGGGACGAATGGGCGGGTCGCGAGGAATTCAAGCAACTCGCGCACACGCCCAGCGATGGTTTCCGCATCTTCGAGCGAGCTGCGTTCCACCGGTTGCTCATCCGCCGCAACCTCGTGTTCACGGGTGCGGTGTTCCAGCGTCGCGACTTGCTGATTGCGGCCGGTTTGTTCCAGCCGAAACTCAACGCCGCCGGCGACTGGGAACTTTACCTGCGGCTCGCGGCTTCGCATGTCTTTGCATACCTGCCCGAAATGCTCGCGATCTATTTGCAACATCCCTCGCAAATGACTACGGGCGTCGACCGCATGGCGAACGAGTTCTGCGAAACGCGACGTTCGCACCTTGCCAGCGTGCCGAACCTCGGAATCGAAGAAAAACGCCTGTTGCGGAAGGCACTTTGCGAAGAGCAGTTTTACTACGCGTACCTCGCCTACGACCGCAAAGATTATCGCGAGGCACATCTTCGCTACGGGCAACTACTGCGCGAAAGCGGCTTTCACTCGAAGGCCGCACTGTATTGGGCCGTCACGGCGTTACCGAACTGGACGGTGCAGGGTATTCGTTCGATGTGCAAACCGTTCGTTCGCAACGACGGTCTCCGCGTCGGCCCGCAACCCTGGGCACCGGAGGCGCGAGCCATCCACAAGGAAGCCTTGCGAAAAGGCTAAAACTAAAACAAAACATTTACCGCAGAGTTCGCAAAGTACGCTGAGAAGAGAAATCATCCGTTTTTACTCTGCGCTCTCAGCGCCCTCAGCGGTTAGAATTCTGCAAGAAATTTCGGAACCCAATCGCGATGGCGTCCACTGGTGATCTCAATTCGTAAGATTTAAGAAGGCATGGTTCAAAACGAGGTCGCAGTTTTGCCCAAAAAGACACCCGAAACGATGGTTCCCGCGTGATTAGAATCGGTCGAAATCGGACGTAAGTCGTTGGTGTGTTAGGTTGGTTCCGAAATTCGGGAATGAGTCCACGGATGGGTGGGTGGG
>JAYSKW010000949.1:0-1359 GCA_043726085.1 Limnoglobus sp. | reverse complement strand
CACGCGGCGATCCGTGAGCAACGACACCGCATCGCCGCGCGATCGCTGGTACGCGCCGGTCGCTCCCAGGCGATCCATCGACTGCCGTTGTCCGTCGATCGCTTGGAGAATATCCATTCGCGAACCGAACCGCAGCGGATCGACGCCTTGGGGCAGTTCCAAGTCGGGCAGCACGAACGCGGTGCGTTTGGCGGCGATTGTCCGTTGCTGATGGTCGAACTCGTACTCCGGAAATGCCCCGTAGGCTTTCGGTGCGAACGCGGACATCTCGAGGAACCACGGGTCGCGTTGTCTTCCCATGATGCCCGCAAACTGACCGGGCATTACGCGCCCGCTGTTGTGGATGATCTTGTCCGGCAACACCACCGACGGCGGCAGGTTGTTGCGCGGCCGCGTAACTGCGCCCGCCACCGATGCGAGACTCGGCCAATCGCCGGGCCGCGGCGCGCTCGGGTTGAACCCGATCGGCAATTGCGATTGCCCTGTGAGCATGATGTGGTGGCTACCGGAGTGATCGTTCGATGGATGCGTCAGCGAGCGCACCAGCGACCACATTTTCGATCGGGCCGCGAGCATCGGCAGGTGTTCGCAAATCCGCACCCCCGGTGTGGCGGTGGCAATCGGCCGGAACTCGCCGCGAATTTCCGCCGGTGCGTCGGGCTTGAGGTCGAAGCTGTCGTGCTGGGCAAGGCCTCCCGAAAGGAAAATGGTAATCACCGAACGCGCCGACTTCGTGGGATTCGGATTGGCCGCACGCAACGGTGCAAGATGCTCGAGACCGAGGCCCAACAAACTCGACGCACCGGCTTGAAGTGCGACGCGGCGCGAAAAGACGGGGTGTGCAAACATAACCGAGCCTCGCCAGGCAGGAGTGAACGCGAGGAAGAAGGAACGTGCAGTATGACGAGTGCGAACCGCAAACGCGAGAGGATTCTCTTTTTTCAGGACAGAATTTACAGGAACGTAAAGGATTTAAAGAAACGAGACGAAACGATTCTGTTCTTCATCCGATCCTGCGTGTCCTGCTAATCCTGTCATTCCCGCTTTGTACAAAATCAACAGGATAAAACAGGATTTAGAAATCGAAATTAAATTCGTGTAACTATTATTACTATCATGCAAATCCTGCTAATCCTGTCATTTCTTCTTCTCTTTCTTCTCCTGTTCCTTCCAGAAGTCGTCGACTTTTTTCGTGTTGATCGTTTCGAGTGTCGGAATTGCTTTGAGGATTTCGGCATCGCGATCATCCTGATAGTCCAACTCCAATACTTTCAGTGCCATCCCGCGGATCGGGTTCATGTCCGTGACTTTCGTATTCCCGAACTTCAATTCACTGAGAGGCATGCCGATGAGTGGTGT
>JAYSKW010000948.1:0-1005 GCA_043726085.1 Limnoglobus sp. | reverse complement strand
CGTGCGCGCAGGAGTATCTGTTGAAGGATCGCAAGCGTATCATGGATGTTGTGGTGATATTTGAAAGTGAAGATTCCGGAAACACCAAGGATCGCGTGGGGGCCTTCAAAACCTACACGAACCCCGCATGGGCGAAGACGTTTGCACCCGAGCGCTTCGCCGCACTCGTTTACGACTGCGATATGCTTCGGCACATGAAACGTGCGAAGGAACAAAAAATCGGCTACTTCTACGTGACCGATGCAAAAGGCAACAACCCCTGGGACCGCCTGCCGAGCTATTGGGCAAAGGAACTCGCAGAACTCACCGACATCAACGCACCCGCGAAATAACGCCTACCCGACGAGACGAAACCGCGATGAACGAAGAATTTGAAATCGAACCGATCCCGCTTGAGACGGCGGACCCCGTGCGTGCAGAGTTAGAGAAAGCGTACCGGCAGATTGCCGAGTACAAGCTCTTGCTTGCCGACTTCGACAACGCGCGGAAGCGCCTGTTGCAAGATGCCGAACGACAGCGGTAGTTCGCGCAAGAACCGCTTGCGCACGACCTGCTTGCCACGATGGACAACCTCGATCGCGCCATCGACGCTGGCAAGAAGGCGGGCGAAACCGGCCCGCTCGCACAGGGTGTCCATGCCACGATCAGCCTGTTCCTCGACGTGCTCAAACGGCACGGCGTCACGAAAATGGCCATCGAACAAGGCACGACATTCGACCCGAATCGGCATCAAGCCGTGATGGAACAACCGACCAACGACATCGCACCCGGCACGATTTTCCAAGTGCTCCAGCAAGGGTTCATGCTGCACGATCGCGTGTTGCGCCCGGCGAGTGTGATCGTAGCCAGCGAACCGCCAGCCGGAGGAGTCTGAACGTGCCGACCTACGACTACGTTTGCGATGCTTGCGACCATGCCTTCGAGGAATGGCAATCGTTCCACGATGAGGAACTGACGAAGTGCCCGTCGTGCAAGAAGAAGAAACTCCGACGCCTCATGGGCACC
>JAYSKW010000947.1:0-1030 GCA_043726085.1 Limnoglobus sp. | reverse complement strand
GTAAGCGTGCTGTGGGAACCCTCTGCGGCTACCACGGCACGCTTACGCCGTGCCGCTCGCCTACGCATGTTTGTGCGTGAAATACCTGCGAATTTGGCGTGCCAGAACCGCGCGACGAGGCTGCACTTCGGCTTTGACATCCACTACAATACCTTCCTGCCGAAGTACCTCACTCTCCGAGAATCGACATGGCTTATCGTTTGCTGTTGTTCGTCGCGTTGTTGTTGGTTCCGATCTCGCTGGTTGCGGTGACGCCGCCACAGGATGCGGCCCCGAAGATGGCCGATGGCACCGATGCCGCGAAGAAACAGATTGCGGGCTTCCGCGTACCGACTGGTATGAAGGTCGAACTCTTTGCCGCCGAGCCGTTGTTGGCTAGTCCCGTGGCGATTAGCCTCGACGAGAAGGGCCGCGTGTATGTGGCCGAGGAACATCGCTTCAATGCGGGCACGCAAGAGAACCGCTCCAGTGCGTTCCTGCTCGAAGACGATCTGCAAATTCGCACGGTCGAAGATCGCCTCAAGATGTTCCAGAAGCACGAAAAGCAGTTCAAAGGGGGCATGTCGTTCTTCACGAAAAATGCCGATCAACTTCGCGTCGTCGAAGATACGACGGGCACCGGCAAGGCGGACAAATCGAAGATCCTCGCGCAGTTCAACGGCCCACTCGATGGGCTGGCCGCGGGCGTGATGGCGACGAATGGCGATGTCTATTTCACGTGCATTCCGAATCTGTGGGTGCTGAAAAAAGGCACGGACACACCCGAGTCGTTGCTGACTGGTTTCGGCGTGAATGCGGCATTCCTCGGTCACGATCTGCACGGCCTCTGTTGGGGGCCGGACGGCAAGCTCTACTTCAGCGTCGGCGACCGCGGCTTCCACGTGAAGTCCAAAGAAGGCCCGACCTACAGCGGCCCGCGAACCGGGGCCGTCTTCCGTTGCAACCCCGATGGCACCGAGTTTGAAGTCGTGCATCGCGGCCTGCGCAACCCGCAAGAACTCGCGTTCGACCAGTACGGCAACCTGTTCGC
>JAYSKW010000946.1:0-2397 GCA_043726085.1 Limnoglobus sp. | reverse complement strand
CCCACCGGCTACGGCGGAAGGTCGTGATGAGTCTTCGATACACGACGTTTCAAGCGACGGAAAAGCACTTGTTGTGCTTATCGCGTCGCGTCTCGATGACTCGCCACGACTGCTTTTCGCACTGTGTTTCCCCCACGCAGGCTAAAGACCTGCGGCTACCGAAGAATTAGGAGTACCGCCATGAAAAGCCATCTGCGTGCGAATCTGCTCTTGCTCGCGTTCACCGTTGTCGTCTGCTGCGTGATGTACCCGGTGGTGATGTACGCCATCGGTCGCGGACTGTTTCCGACGGCGGCATCGGGTAGCCTCGTTAATGAAAACGGCGCGATTCGCGGTTCGCGACTCATCGCGCAACCATTCACCGCGGACGAATATTTCTGGCCGCGACCATCGGCGGCCGGTTACAACGCCACCGCCTCGGGCGCATCGAACTGGGGCGCGAATAACCCGAAGTTGCGCGACCGCGTCGCGCAGTTCATCGGGCCGATCGTGCAGTTCAAGAAAACCAGCCGGTTTTACACGGGAACCGAGCCGACGAAAGCCGTGCAGGCGAACATCGCGGCCTGGTTCGCGGCGAAGCCGGATCGCGCCACCGAGTGGGCCAGCGAGTTTGAAGTGGCGGCAGAGAACTGGAAGAAAGACCACCCAGACGGAGCTTTGCCGGTATCCACCGATGCCGCAATCCCCGCACTCTTTTTCGAGATGTGGCTGCGCGACCCTGCGAATAAAGACCAGGTTGCCGACCTCGAACCGGTGTCCGCCGACATGGTGATGGCGTCCGCATCCGGCTTGGACCCGCACATTAGCTTGAGAAACGCGGTATCCGTGTACCAACTCGACCGCGTAGCGAACAAGCGAACCTCCGCTGGTGCCGACGGCAAGAAACTCCGCGAAGACATCGCCGCACTCGCACGCAGCCTGTCGTTCACGCCACTCGGCGGGCTAGTTGGCGAGCCACTCGTCAACGTGCTCGAATTGAACCTCGCGCTCGACAAGCAGTTTCCGATGCCGTGAGATTTCACATACAGATGTCGCTGCAATTGTGGGTCATATGCGTGCATGACGAAATTGATATTCGATTGGAAATTGTAAGGGAAAATCAATCGACCCGGTATTTTTCCGCAAAATCGAATAGAACGAACCCAACGAAGGAGACTCTCCCGATGCGACAACTTGCCTTGGCGGTGTGGTTCGTTCCCCTACTGATTAGCGTGTGTGCGGCGACCGAACGGCCCGATGCATCGCCCGTTGTCGGGAAGCCCGAGGCGTTTCCGACGCTCGTGAACCCCACCTGTTCGCACTGCGTCGACGAAGCCAAACGTCGCGCGTCGGAACTCAAACCCGACGACCGCATCTTGTCGTGGACTCGCGGGTACTCCGATGGCGGGGCGATCCCGTTTCGCTTCTTTTTGAATGCCTATCGCGTCATCTCGGATAGTTACGGCGTGTTCGTGTCCGACCCCGATGCCGGTTACGCACGAGGTTTTGCGCCGTCGTACGAGTTCCGGTTCCACGGCTGGCGGAACGGCGTGATGGTGATGAAACATGCCGATGGTACGCTGTATTCGTGCCTCACGGGAGTAGCGTTCGAGGGGCCAAAGGTCGGTACGCGGCTGACACCGACACCCACCGTCGTCAGCGACTGGGGCTGGTGGCTGGATAAGTATCCGAACGCGGTCGCCTATCGCATGTTCGAGAAATATAAGGCGGTCGAACTACCGACGACGGAGAATGCGGACTCGATGAAATCCCGGATGAAGCCGGACGGTCGGCTGAAATCCGATGACGCAATCCTCGGCGTCTGGACCGGGAAAGTCGCTCGTGCCTACCCGATTGCCGAGTTGGAAAAGGTCGGTTTCATTTTGGATGATGTCGGCGGCGAACCGCTCGTCGTGCTCTGGGAACCGAAGACGCGGACCGCGTCGGCGTATCGGCCACTCGCATCGCAACCCCGAAAATATAAGGCTCCGGAACCCGATGACACCGGTGTGTCGCAACTCGACGCGGGCGTACCGACACCCGCCGGAGCGGCGGTCGTTCCTGCTCGCAAGCTCACTTGGGCATCCGTTACTGGACGAGTTCAGGATGCCGAAACGAAGTCGTACTGGGACGTGGCCGGCCGTTGTGTTGAAGGTAAGTTGAAGGGTTTCACGCTCGAATGGGTCGATAGCGTGCAAGTGAAATGGTTCGCGTGGGCCGCCGAGTATCCGACGGGCACGATTTACGCGAATCCGAAATCTGCGGCCGAGACGAACAAGAAGGTCAAGGCACTCGCGGGGACCGCCGAGTTCCTGCGGTTGTTGCCGAAACCGTTCGCCACCGTGAAGGGCATCGATGCGAAAGCCAACACCGTCACGCTGTTGCTCGATGGCGAGAAAGAGGAAAAGACCTGGCCGA
>JAYSKW010000945.1:0-2240 GCA_043726085.1 Limnoglobus sp. | reverse complement strand
CGTTTCGCGGTGGCGTTCACGTCGCACTCGGCGATGTCACGGGCGATGGCGTTCGCGATATCGTGATTGCACCCGGAAAAGGCGGCGGCCCACGGATTCGCATCGTCGATGGCAAAACGGGTACGACTCTGAACGACTTCTTCGTTTACGAACAGCAATTCACGGGTGGCATTAACATCTCGATCGGCGACACGAACGGCGACGGCGTGAACGACATTATCGTCGGCACGGGTGCGGGGGGTGGGCCACGGGTCCGCGTGCTCGATGGTAAGTCACTGGGCAACACGGTGCTGAAAGATTTCTTCGCGTATGAAGATTCGTTCCGCGGTGGCGTGCTGGTGTCGTCGGGCGATACGAACGGCGATGGCGTCGATGATATTATCACGGGAACGGGCGTCGGCGGCGGGCCGCGCGTGCAAGTGTTCTCCGGTAAAGACAATCGCGTGTTGAGAAATGAATTCGCTTACGAAGACAGCTTCCGTGGCGGCGTACTGGTGTCGTCGGGCGATACGAACGGCGATGGCAAGGACGACATCATTACGGGTACCGGCCCCGGTGGCGGCCCCGTCGTGCGGGTTCTTAGCGGAGCCGATGGCCGCGAATTGTCGTCGATGTTCGCCGACGATCCCTCGTTCCGCGGCGGCGTTCGCGTCGATTCCCGCGATGTCAACGGCGATGGCCGCGATGATATTATCGCGCACGTTCGCCACGGGAACGACGATGGCTTCCACGTCTTCGATGGCACGAACAGCCAATTCCTGAACTCGGTTAGCCGCGTCGTCGACGACAATCCGTCCGCAACCGACACCGTGGCCAACAGCAAGGGCGTCATCACGGTGGGTGTGGCTTCGAGCATCGAAGGGACATTCGTGTCGGCCGATATCGTGGTGAACACGGTCACGATCCAGTTGCAAAACGGCACGACTGCAATTGCCAAAGCCGGTGCAGGCACGGAAGTCAAACGCGATAAGCTCAACACGACGTTGGCGACGTTCCGGGCGGGCGACAAAGTCGAGGCACTCATCGGCCCCGATGGTATCGCCTGGGAAATCGAGGCGAAATCGGCGGCGTTCGTCGAAGGCCGCAGTGGAAACAGCGGTTCGGGGAATAACGGTAACGCTGCCGTGTCCGTGGAAGGGACGATCACCGCGATCAGCGCGACTGCCAACACGGTCACGGTTCGCGATTCAGCGGGCCAGCTCACCACGGTGCAATCGGGCGTCGGCACCAAAATCGAACGCAACAACGCCACGGCCACACTCGCCACTCTCGTGATCGGCGATCGCGTCGAAGCAAAGATCAGCGCGAACGGCATCGCGATTCAGATCGAAGCGGTATCGGTTACGACGCCGCCCGTCGTGCCGCCAACGATCCCACCCGCACCGAGCGGAACGAGCAACGCCGCTGCAAACAGCAAGATCGAAGGCCGCATCGTAGCAATCGACGTAGCCGGAAACAGCGTGACGATCCGCGTGCAAAGTGGCACATCGTTCATCGTGAGAGCCGTATCGACGACGAAGATCGAGCGGAACGACAACCAAAGCACGCTGGCCGCATTCCAGGTCGGCGACTTCGGCGAAGCAACCACCGGCAGCGATGGTTTCGCTACGAAGATCGAAGCGGTTCAGGTGTGATGTGCGGCAAGCAATTCCGATCCCGTTAGCCCGACGCGCTAGCGCGCTAGCGAGGGAGTTGCGAGGTGCAGGTGTTTCACGCACAAACTTGCGCCCGGCGAGCGGAACGGCGTAAGCGTGCCGTGGTAGCCGCGGAGGGTTCCACGGCACGCTTACGCTGTGCCGCTCGCCAGGTTTTCGAGAATGAGCGTTGTCCAAGCGATACTGACCGGAAGCGACTGTGCATCCACATTGCGCGTAAAACAAGTACCATTGGACTCCACTGGGTATGATGAGCAGATTGGCAACGATCCTCAGTAATACCCATCGAGTACTTCGGATGGCGGATTCGACTCAACCCCCTGTTACCGATGGATCGTTGCTGGCTCGCATTCAAGATGGCAGTGAAGGGGCTGCGAGCGAATTGCACCGGCGTTATGCCCAACGGCTGTTGGCGTTGACGCGGGCCAAGACGGGGCCGGAACTGCAAGCCCGCGTCGATGTGGAAGACATCGTGCAATCGGTCTTTGGCAGTTTCTTTCGCGGTGCGAAACGTGGCATCTACACGGCCCCCGATGGTGAAGAACTCTGGGGCCTTTTCCTCGTCATTGCTTTGAACAAGATCCG
>JAYSKW010000944.1:0-6300 GCA_043726085.1 Limnoglobus sp. | reverse complement strand
CAAAAACTCTGGAAGTGCCTCGCCGCCGCGAGTCTCGCGGCACTCACCGTGGCAATCTGTGCCGAACCGTCCTCGGGCCAATTCCCTGGAGGTGGGCAGGGCGGTGATCGTGGCAGTCGCGGTGATCGTGGCGGTTTCCAGCCCGGTGGTGGCTTCCAACCCGGCGGCGGTGGTCGCGGCGGGTTCTCGGCGGATAGCAGTTTCGATCGCCTGATGCAATCGTACGGCGGCACCGGCGATGCAGTCGATTACTCTCGGATTCCCCCCGATGTTCGCGAACGCACTAACGGCTTCGCAACGCGGTTTGGCGGCGAGCCGATGCCGTTATCGGGCCTGATCACTCGCGCACAATATACCGAACAATTCAACGCACGTATGGCGAAGATGGGCCAACCCGGTGGCGGCGCTCCGGGGGCACCGCCGATGATGCCGACCGCGCCCGGTGCGATGCCAACCGCGCCCGGTATGCCTGCCCCACAATCGGAAATGACCGACGAACAAGTGATGATGGCGATGCGGCAACTCGACCGCGATGGCGATAATCGCATCAGCATCCAAGAAGCCTCGCAGTCGGGTCGATTGAGCCGGGTCTTCCAGACCTACGACAAAAACGCCGACGGCGTCATCGATCTGGCCGAGTTCAAAGGCTACATGTCCGATCGGATGGGCAACCGGGTTCCGAATGGCGACAACAACGGGCAGCAACAACCGTTCGGTCAACAATCGTATGGCCAACAACCATATGGTCAACAACCGTACGGTCAGCCCAACGCCAGTTACGGTACTGCCCCGCCAGTGCCCGAAGAACAACGACCCGTGGTGCTGCGTTACGGAAAAATGCCGAAGGAACTGCCGTCGTGGTTCACCGATCTCGATACCGACAAAGACGGTCAAGTCGGCATGTACGAATGGCGATTCGATAGCCGACCGGTTGCCGAGTTCATGGCCATGGATCTCAACGGCGATGGCCTTCTGACCGCCGAGGAGTATTTGCGGTTCAAGAACCCCGTGAGTAACAACGCCACTAGTTCAGAATCGCGAACGATCACTACGAGCAGTAATAACCCGTTCAATCGAAATAGCACTGGGCCGAGTCGCAGTGCGAGTAGCACCACTTCAGAAGAGAGCAACAGCGATAAGAAAGACAAGAAAGACCGCAAAGACGAAAACCGAGATAAGAAGGGTAAGGATCGCGGAACCGAAAGTGGCAGCAACCCATTCCGCCGTTAAACGATTCCGGAATTAGCCGCGACGCGGAGGCTTTGCGTAGCGGAGCGAGTGGACATCACCCATTATGGGATTACGGAAGAATATCGGTTTCCGCTGGAACGATCACCGCCGCGAGGGGAACCCAGCCGACCGCGCCGCCGGGGATTTCGACTTGCATCCAGCCACCGCGCCGGGCCAGTTCCCGCACTTCTGCACCGCGCGGCAGCAGTTCCGCCATTCTCGCAGGGTACGCATGGCCGTTGCCTTCTCGCAAAATCGTCTCGCTGATGACGACGACCGGTAACGGTTCAAGATCCGTGCGGATGCGTGCAAAAAGTATCGCCGCTGCAGTAAAACCGATCCCACCGATCGCGATGAAGAGTAGTGCCCAACGGTGCCGGACCGTGAACCATTTCGCGAAGCCGAATGCGGCGACGAGTGCGAACCCGAACGCGAGAACGAAGGTATCGAGCGGGGCCACGCGGTGCCGCAACGTATCCGTCGCGTTCGGTCGCAACCGGTTCTTAGGGTCGAGCGGTTCCGGATAGTTCACTACATCGCGAACGAGTCGCAGGTCGGTTTGCAGTTCGAGATCGTACGGGGCGAGCCGCAAGCCATCGTGTAATGCAACCACAGCCATCGGCAGATTCCCGCAAAGGAAATGCGCCCGTGCCCGCGCCAATGCAATACCCGGCGTGGCACCGTCTCGCCATCGTGCATCGAGGTCGCGTGCCGCTTCCGCGTATCGCCCATCGGCGAATGACATCGCCGTGTCACTCGGTGAAACCAGGCCGAACATGGCCACGAGCATCATCGCGTTCAAACCGGTTCCTCCCAGTTCAAAATGATGTTTTGCGCCGCAGTCACGAGCGAGTGTGCATCGTCGGTTCGGAAGCCGAAACGGGCTTCATCGCAAGCCCGAAACAGTTTCACCGCATTCGCAATTTTCAGTTCGGAAACCATCGCCGTTCGCAACTCGCGCTCGATGTCCATCGGCACCGTTCCCAGATTGTGGAAATCGTGGCGATCCGCGAGGAAATCGCGAAGGTGCTTCGCAACGAGTGCCGCCGGTTCGGGTGCGCGTTCGGCGCGGGACAGGCCATCGAGTGCGAGCCGCACCGCGCGGTTCCGGCGTAAGTTCGCCAGCCGCACGCCATCGGGATTTCGCACTCGCCAGAGCCGCACCCAACCGGTGGTGAGTATCGCAATAACTGCGAGCACACCGAGCCACGCCAATGCGCCGGGGCCGCTACTGAAGGAAGTTCGCTCCGAAATCCCACTCGGCCACACAAGGAAACGCTCCGGTGCGGCGGGTCGAGGTGACGCAGGTGGCACCGGTATGACAGCCTCGCGCACCGTAACCGTAATCGTGCTGGCGTACTTCGTGCTAATTTCGCGGCCTTCGGGCGCGTTCGGGTGAAAGTAGTCGAACCGCAAGCCGGGAATCTCAATCTCGCCACTCCGCCGAGGTCGCAGACGATAGCGAAAGTTCGCTACCGCATTCGGTATCTCGTCGGGGACATCGACGATCTCGCGGAAGCGTTCGGCGAACGTTGAGATGTTGCGTAAATTCGGCCTGCGGATGCGATGCGGGTTCTGCGCGTTCGCCACGGTCAGCGTGAGTGACAACTCGCCGTCAGCGGCGATTTCCTTCGGCGTGGCGCTCCAGGTTACGGTTAAATTGCCGGTGCTGATGGCGTTGTAGAAATGCTCGCGGTTCTGGAAAATCGCCGGGGCATCGTTCGCAGTGGGTTCGTCCTGTGCCGATGCGGTCGATGATAACAGCACGAATAGTAGGAACATACGTTTACCAGTCGCGCACATTCGGCCGCTCCGGTCCTGCCCGCATCTGGGCGTTCTGCTTGCGTTCGCGGATCAGGCGTTCGCGAATTTGCTCCAGGTGCAAGTGCGTATCTTCGGGGGACATCGGCTGCGTATCGTCGCTATCCACCAGCACTGGCAGCGTGCCGTTGCCGGGGTTTTGCTGGTTCGACGCCTTCGGCTTTACATCGCCGGTTTTCGTTGCGGTGCTCGCGTTCGGCTTCACGCCGGGATTGGCGTTCGCTTGAGTATTGGTGGTGGTTTCGGTTGCATTTTGCGTCTCGCGCGGCGTCGGTTGCGGTTCGCTTTCGGGTGGCTCTTCGCGTTCGTTCGGTGTTGGCGGCGTCGGTCGTTTCGCCCGCGCGATATTCCAAAGTATCTTCGCCAGTTCGAGGTTGTGCTGCGCGTCCGCACGGAAGGTTTCATCGGTCGGATTGCTATCGAGTGCCACTTCAAAACAGGCGATCGCCGCCCGCAGCCCAGCGACATCGTTCTCGCGATGCAACAGGCAAACCCCCCGATCGAACGTGGCACGCAGTCGGCGGGGCGCGGGCGCATCGCGGTCTTCGAGTACGCGCAAATATCCGAGTTCCGCTTCGCGAAAATCTCGCTTCGCAAAGGCTATCACGGCCCGGTTGAACGCGACTAATCCGGGGTCGGTCGTTCGCTCGGCCGCGATGCGGAAGTGCCGCTCGGCCAGTTCCAGGTTCCCCGCTCGCACGGCATCGTTTCCCACGCGGACGCGATCCACCAGCGACCCCGGCTCAGCCGAGATCAGCAGCGGAAGAACGATAATCGCGGCGAAACGGTACATGGTTCAGTCTCGATTCCGACGACGGGGGCGATCTCGCGGATCGTCTTCGTCGTCATCCTCGTCCTCATCGCGCGGGCGTCGAGAAGTCGATTTCCGGCTGGTACCTTTGACGGTGCGCTTCTGGCCGGGCATTTGGAAGTTGTACATCCCGCCCCACACGAGCACGCCGAGAACCGCCATCAAAGCCACGATCGCCAACACAATCTGCACGCTACGACCTTCCTCGACCACGATTAATTCGTTCGCGGGAGCAACGGGTACCGCCACAATCGGTGTGGCGACAATGGGTGTCGCAACGATCGGTACGAATTCGTTGAGTTTCGCAGGTTGTGGGGCCGTGGGGCGCGACGGCGTGGGCTTCGGGGTCGGTGCAACAACTGGCGGAACGTAAGCCGGTTTCGCGGGTGCCGGGGCGGGTTCAGCCGGCGGAATTGCGGTGAGATTGAGCAATTCGTCCTTCGCGGTCCAGCCACGTTTCTCGAATGCTTCGTCGAGAAACGCCACCTCGGACACGCCGCAATCGCACCGCGACCAACCGACGGCTCGCAGCGATTTGAACGATACTTGCGCGTGGACTTTCGGCCGGGCATCGGCTTTCATCGCGTCCAGAATCTTGTTTCCAAAGTCGAATTTCACGTAGAAGTTCGGCGCGCGAATCGGGGTTCCGAAGCGATCCGTCACTTGAAGTTGTTTCACTTTGGTGTCTTCGGCACCGACGCGAATCGTCTGATCGACCACGCCGGTGATAATCATCGCAAACGTGTAGTCTTTGCCGATGGTTTCGTTGGCTTTCGTGCGAAAATCGCGATAGCGATTGATTTCGGCGAATCGCTCGGAACCGGTGCCTCGAATCATCGGTGACGCGGGCGCATTCGGTTCGACGGTCGATGCCGAGTCTCGTTTGTACGTCGCCACGATCTCGCCTTTGAGGCCCAGTAAGTTCACTTCCTCGACGACGCAGATGCCCCACGTCGCCGACGCGATGCTCGCTTTCACCGTTCCTCGAACTCTCGCCGCCACCATCGGATCGCCGGGAAGCGTCTTCAGTTTTTCGATCAGCGATGGGTCGATTACGAAGTCGATCCCGTGCGACCAAAACTGATCGCGGTTACGGTATTGGAGCGAAGGTCCATCGCCGAACCCCGCGACTTTCACGCCGGGCGTGAGGATCTCGACGATGACTTCCTGGCCTCTGAGTTTCACGAAATCGCGGCACAAATCGTCGAGATCGATCTGCCCTTTGGGGGTCGGGCCGATCCGCGTCGCAATCGGGGGGAGTGGTTGGCCGTCGGGGCCGATCAGTCCCGCATGGCCTTTGTCGACGCCACTCGGCTTCGGAGTCGCTGGATTTTTCGGGTTCAACTTCGGCTTTACTATCGGATCGGCCGGCGGTTCCGAAGTGATGCGATCCGCATGGGTACGACAGGTGGTTCCGTCCGTCTCGGTCCACGTGACCTGATACCACAGAAACTCCGACGTGGGGCTACGCAAGATCGCGACAACCTCGAAGACCTGCTCGCCCGTTCGCTCGACGTCAACGGCGAGGGCGTTCGGTAATTTCGATACGTTCTCCGGCTGTTTGTCGTCGGTAGCCGGTGCATAATGGGCTGACATCGTGCGGATTTTGCCGTATGGGTCCGAAAACTTGGTGCCGATCTGGATGTTCATCGTCGGCTTGAAACCGAGCCACGCATGATTCCCGCCATACAGCATTTGCGTTTGAAGGATCGCCCGGACCAGGCGTGGCGGGATCGCTAACCCGATGCCGGCTGCACGAACGGTTTTGACGGCCACGCCGACGAGTTTGCCGTCTTGCGTGAGGACGGGGCCACCGCTGTTTCCCGGGTTCAGTGCGCCGTTCAACTGGACCGTCATCACGTTGCCTTTATCGTCGGAGCGATTGCTCGACACGCTCGCCAACCCGATCGAGATTTCCGGGTTCTTCGTCCCTGCCGCCAACGCATCGCCGAATGGGAAACCACACACGTACACCTGCGTTGTTTCGGGTACTTTGTCCAACCCGTCTAGCGCCAGCGGCTCGGGGATCTTCTTCGTCGCATTCACTTTCAATACCGCTAGATCGTCGCCAACGTTCTGTACGAGCAGTTCGGCAGTGGCGACCCATTCCTCCTTCTCGCCGCTATTGAAAACGACTTCGACTTTCGTTTTGAGCGGGGCGAAACGTCGCTGTTGGAGCAGGAGTTCTTCGGGCGGTTGGACGACGTGATGATTCGTGACGATCAAGCCGTAATCCTTCGCGGAATGTACCACGAAACCGGACCCGCTGGCCATCAGGTCGCCGTGAGTCACTTTGATGTAAACCGTCGCGGCTTTGATCTTCTGGAGTTGCGCCGCCGGAAGTTGTCCCCAAGCCGGGGATTGCCAACCGAGCAACGCAACTAGCAATAGCCAACCGAGTGACGGGCGGGTCATGGCGGACTCGTTGTGGTATCCAC
>JAYSKW010000943.1:0-1167 GCA_043726085.1 Limnoglobus sp. | reverse complement strand
TTTCGGCGTCGCGCGATTGATCTCGTTCGCGGGCTTGAGTTGTTCGTCGAATGTCTCTTCGCTGATCTGCATTCCATCCGCGCTCGCCAGCACCATCGGAGGGAGTTTCAACGTGACCAAGCGATACATCGTCGCGCCGAAATTGTAGATGTCGGTGCGCTCGTTGATGATCTTGTGAACGGCCGTCTCCGGGGCGATGTACTCGGGCGTGCCCTGAAGCCGATCGACGACTTCGCCTTTACACCGTGCGAGTCCGTAATCGATAATCTTGACGTTCATGCCGCGGCCGAGCATGATATTGTTCGGCTTCAGGTCGGCGTGCATGACGCCGTTCTTGTGCATGTGAACCAACCCCGCCGCCGTCTTTTCCAACACGCGGAGAATCCGCGCCATCTTCAGCAGGGGTGTTTGGTCGAGTGTTTTGCCATTGACATATTCGATCAGCAATTTCGCCTTCTTGACGCGGAACCGCCAATCCGATTCGGTCTCGAACAGATGGACTTTACACAGGTTCGGGTGATTGAGTTTCTTGCCGATTTCAAATTCGTGCTTCGCTTGATCGAGGTATTTTTTGTCTTCCTCGCTGTCGATCGGCACGACCTTTAACGCATACTCTTTCGCATCGACGGCACGCCGGATTCGCAGAATCGTGCTGTGCGCACCCGTACCGAGCGTTTCGAGTACCTGAAACTTGCCAATCTTCTCATCGGACATCGTCGCCACCTCGCCGTATCAACCGAGAATCGTCGAATAAAACGAATCTTACCCGTACGACTACGCATCGGCAAACACGAACTGACCGAAATCGAATTTATCGCCCTCCGTGTGCCTGCTTCCGCTCGCGGAGAACGATCGCTTCTTCGTGTAAGATCGCATCCTTTTCATCGACCACGTCATTTTCGAGGACGCTGTTGTCGACGAAAATTCCTGTATTTCGCGTGGCGTAAAGTGGGCCTAACACGTCGAGTACGGTCGGTCGCGTTTGCGGCATGTGCGGTGCGTGAAAGTAACCTTCGACGACGATCGCCTCCTCCGCATACTCCGGATAGTGCATGAGCAGTTCGTGGAGTTCCTTCAGCCGGTAGTGCGGCACGGTTGCATACATGTGGTGCGGCAAGTGGTACTCCTGCCCCATCGGAAACACGGCAAAGTTGATCGCCCGCCCGA
>JAYSKW010000942.1:0-11033 GCA_043726085.1 Limnoglobus sp. | reverse complement strand
GGTTCGACGCCAAAATGCGAATCATCCGGGACGCCGTGCGAGCCTATCTCAGCGATCCGCTCTACCGACTCCCAAACCGGGCAACTGCGTAAAACGTAGAAGATATGAATGGATTGGATTATCCAATTGGTGTCGGTTCCAATCGGGTTTCGGAGATTCGTCCCCACTCACTGGATACCTGTTCCATGTCAGAAGCGCATTCTCCACCCAATCACACGAGCGAATTTTACGTCGTGCTGAATCACGAGTTGGATCAGATCGCTGCGCGTCGTGAGGCCGTGCTGGGAGAAAGTACCGAAAATAACAAGTGCCCAGAATGCAATGTCGAGCATGTAGGCACACGCGAAACGAACGCGTGTATCGAATGCGTTCGCGATCGGGCGAAGCGGATGGATTTGTTCGGCGTGTCGTTTTCGGGCGGTGGGATTCGGAGTGCGACGTTGTGCCTCGGCGTCTTGCAAGCGCTCGGCAAGTTGAAGTTGCTCAAACAGGTCGATTACTTGTCCACGGTGTCTGGCGGTGGGTACATCGGCGGCTGGCTCGCCGCGTGGATTCGCCGCGAAACCGACGGGCTGGCGGCAGAACCGTTTTCAAAAACCGATGGCGCGACGGCCATCAAAAATATCGAGCAACAACTCGACCCGGATCGCGTCGTGCAGGCGCGAAGCGAGCGACGGCAGAACACGAAAGTAGACGTAAAACGCCCGCCTCTCGCCGAAGATGCGGAGCCAAGCCCGATCTACCACGTTCGGGCGCATTCGCGGTTTCTGGCTCCGCGCGGCGGAATACTCAGCCTCGACCGTTGGACGTTGCTCGCCATCTACTTGCGGAACCTGTTCGTCAATTCCTTAATCGTGTTACCGCTGTTCGCATTTCTCGTTCTGTTCGTACGTCTCGTCGTACGCACTTACGCAGGGGTCGGATCGCCTAGCGAGACGACGAGTTGGCTAGTCGTCGTCGGTTTCGCGATCTCGATGATTGCTGGGCAGACGATCATGCGAGTCGGGATAAATCCGTTTCGGTCCACGGTGGAATTGCCCCAACGAAGTGGCGGGTTGTGGAAACCGGGGGGGATTGGATTCCTCTTGTTATTCGCCGGCGCGACGATGATTTGGTTGACGGCTCCCGCACCGTCGAACGGAATGTCCAACCGGATGCCGAGGTGGTTCTGCCCGACGAACGAATCGGGGTGGCTCGGTCTCAAAGTACTCAGCGGCACCGAGTCGTGGATGGACTATGTTCGTGGCGGCGGGTTACTCGCTTCCCTCGGGCTGCTGATCGGGGTTCTCAATTGGATGCGACCGTTTTGGCCGGGACGATTCGGTTCGATTATGACTCGTTCTCTTTACGTGGTCTTTCTAACAATCTACGGTGCGGTGTTCGGCGCATTACTCATCGTGATTGTCAATGAGTTCCTGTACTTCGATACCAGTTGTCACCCAGCCCTATTCGCCACCTTTGGTCCGCCGCTATTCCTCGTCGCTCTTTTCCTTGCGGGATTTGCCGAAATCGCGATTGCCGGCGGGTGGTATTCGGAATACGAACGCGAGTGGCGGTCGCGCTTGACGGCGTGGCTGTTGATACTCGCCGTGGGTTGGACGGCATTGTTCGCCACGGTCATATACCTTCCCCAATTGCTCGATAACAAGGGCGGAACCGCATCGACAGTGGCAGTCGCTGCGATTTCGGCGATACTCCGTTTCCTCATTCCGAAGCTGTCGGCACAACCTTCGGTACTCATGTGGATCGTCGTCCGCATCGTACCCGTGATCTTCCTCGTCGCGCTACTCGCATTAGTCGCCTCGGGGGTGGATCGCTTCGTTGCGTTCGACGATCGAGAGCCGACAGATCCGTACATTGCGATCCCGTTTCAAGCCGTTGGCGGAGGAACCATGGCGTCGATGACCGACGAAATACGGAGTTCGATACGCCCCGACGAAGCCTCTCGATTGAAAGCATTCGCTGCTATTGCCGGTACTCCTGCGCTAGCCGCTCGCATCGTAAGTGGGGGAATCCCTCTGCCCGAGTCACCGTATTTTTTCCAAGCCTTGCCGCGACCTTCCTTCAGTTGGACGTACGCCGAGCGATTCGAGCAAAATTCCTTCCGGTCCATCGTGTGCGGCGTGATAGTCGCTGCGTTTCTGTTCGTCGTTTTCATCCACGTCGTCCCCGTCAATCGATTCTCGTTGCACTCGCTCTACGCGAATCGGCTCATCCGCTGTTACCTCGGCGCGTCGTTGCGGGACGCGAACACCGATAATTTCAACGTGGCGACGGCCGTTAAGATACCACGTCGTGCGAACACCTTCAGCGGCTTCGACTCGAACGATGACATGCCGCTCGTCAATTTGCGATGCGAAGTGGTAACGACTTCAAAAAAAGATGTTGCGACAGAACTCGGCGATAAAACGACTCCGTACTACGGCCCGTTTCCGCTCTTCAACACGACGCTGAACATCGTGGACAACACCGAGTTGGCCCACCTGGATCGGCGCGGCGAATCGTTCGTGCTCACACCGGATTACTGCGGCAACGAATCCACCGGTTACGGTTTGCTGAATGGCGGGAATTCACGGACGGATGAGCGACTCACCGATCAACATGGGAAGTTTTGGAACCTGACGGTAGGCCGTGCGATTACGATTTCCGGCGCGGCCGTCGATCCGAACATGGCAAACTATTACTCGGTCCAATTCACCGCTTTCCTCACGATCCTCAACGCACGGTTGGGTTGGTGGATCGAGAACCCTAGACATCACAAATTGAAATTAACAACCTGGGAAGCCACGCCGCCGGTCGGGTCGTGGCACTATGTGAAGGAGTTACTCGGGTTGACCGATGCCAAGCAATCCAGCGTGCATCTCTCCGATGGTGGCCATTACGAGAACACGGGGGCATACGAGTTGATCCGCCGGCGATGTCGATTTGTCTTGCTCGTGGATGCAGCGGAGAACCCCGACAACACGTCCGAGAATCTGGCCAACCTGATTCGACTCGTGCATACCGACTTCGGCATTCGCATCCAGATCGATACGACGCCGTTGAAGCGGGGTCCGGACGGTCGCACGCAGTGGCACTGCGCCATCGGCACCATCCGCTACGACGAAATCGACGTAGGTGGCGTCATCGGCACGCTGTTATTCGTGCGTTCGTCGCTCAGTGGGGACGAGCCATCGGACATCAAGAACTTTGCCAACGTCACGCCGGTGTTCCCGCACCACCCGACGTCGGATCAGTTTTTCGACGAAGCCCAATTCGAGAGCTACCGTGGCCTCGGCTATCACATCGGCATGAGTGTCCTTGGCGAGGCGGCGGAATCGACTCGGCAACACGCAGCCAGAGGCAAGTTCAATCGCCAGTTGTTCTCGAAACTCCGCCGTTTGTGGACGCCGTGTTCGACCGCGCTATCCGAAAAGTATCTGGAGTCTTGTGGGGAATTCATGAAGTTCATTGCCGGTTCGGACCAGCGGGCACACCAGCGCGAGTTGGCAGCCGATATCGTTGGGGTGATGTCCGCAGGGTTGCCGAATGTGTCCACCGTTCGCGTTCCGTCCGAAGGCGATGCGGAACGCGCTCAAGATCGCCGAATGCAACTCATGGAGATGGTCTGGCAGTTGAACGACCTGAGTCAAAATTACACGCACCCGATCCAACGGGGTTGGATCAGTACGATGCGGCGATGGACCTCGATGCCAGAGTTTCAGAAGATCTGGCCGCTCGTCCGCAGCGAGTACAGCCAAGAGTTCGTGCGTTTTTGCGAACGCGCCCTGAACGTGAATCAACCGTCGATTTTGCTCGAACCGATCAAGTTGATCAAGGGCGCGCCGACGCACAACCACGATGACTGGATGGCGATGCAGCGGGAATTCGGGCAAGAGTTTCTTTCGTACTTACAAAAGAAGGACGCTTCCAAAATACCGATTTGGAAAGGTAAACCCGAAGAATATTTGCAGGCGATCGCCAAAGTGAATGAGGCGAGTTACTGGCTAATCGGCTACAGCGACCCCGACCAGGACAACGCAATGTTATCGACGCCAGCGCCGGGGCGACTTAAACACATCGTCGGCATCGTCGCGATTTTCGATCCGGTTATCCATGCCGAAAACGGTGAAGCGAAATCCAGAGAGCTGTTACTATGGATCCGCGGTCAGTACCGGATGTCGGGGGTCGGCAGCGTCGTGTTTCGACTCCTGCAAGAGAACGGTAAACTCAACGAGAAGCTCTTTGCCCGGCTTCCCCGTAGTGGCAGCGGTCACGCCGAGCAAATGCAACGTGCGATGTGGGTTCAGTTCATGAATGACTTCGATTTTTACGGCGTAACATTGTCAGGAGCCGATTGGGAAGGACGCGAAATTCGCGTGCAGTCCAATCGCACATAAGGTAACCGTTCAGGTGGTATTCTGCTTTTCTGAAAACCCACTGGTATTGTAGGTCGGGTCGAAACTTTGAGAGGCCTGACAGTGCATTCACGCGACGATTCCGAACCTTTTGGGGTTTTGTCGCGGATACTCTGTCGGGCCTCATCGCAAAGCCTCTTCGACCACGACCTACGGGTTCTGGAACGTTGGAAATGCAATCGGCCGAGTCACGCGAACAATCTCCGGACATCACTATAGAAAACATCATGAAAATCGTTGTGCTCGGTGCGATGGGGCAACTCAGTCGCGATCTCGTGCCGCTGTTGCCGGGAGAGGTGATTCCCGTTACGCGGGCGGATGTGGATCTTTCCGCACCGGGTGCCATCGCGGCGTACATCGAGCGCACCGTGCCGGACATCGTGATTAATTGTGCGGCTTACAACCTCGTCGATAAAGCGGAGGCGGACCCGACGGCGGCGTTTGCCGTCAATGCGTGGGCGGTGCGCGAACTCGCGGTGGCGTGCCGAAATGCGTACCTCGTTCACGTCAGCACGGACTACGTTTACGGCCTCGAAGACAGTCGCCAGACGCCGTACCGCGAAGTCGATGCACCCGGACCGGTGAGCATCTACGGCCTGAGCAAGTTAAACGGCGAATACCTCGTTCGCGCGATCGTACCAAAACACCTCGTCGTTCGCACGTGTGGCCTTTACGGCGTCTGGGGTACCGGCGGCAAGGGCGGCAACTTCGTCGAAACGATGCTGCGCGTGGCCGCCCAAGGTAAGCCAATGCGCGTGGTCGACGACCAGCGTTGCACGCCGACTTCGACTCGCGATTTGGCGACGATGATTACGGGGCTGATTGGATGCAACGCGACCGGACTGTATCACGCGGTGAACGCGGGCGATTGCACGTGGTTCGAGTTCGCCACCGAGATTTTCCGCCTCGCGAATCTCCGCGTCGATTTGACGCCGATACCGTCGTCGGGTTACCCCACACCGGCGAAGCGACCGCCGTACAGCGTGCTGAATACCGACAAACTTTGCGCGCTCGGGTTGCCCGCTCCACGCCACTGGAAAGACGCACTCGCGAACTACCTGCACGATCGCCACCAGAGAAATGCTTGACAGACGCCGTACCGTCGCTAATAATCAATGAGACGCAATCTCAATAAGACTTGCCGGGACGACGTATGCTCCTGCCTTTGGATCTATTGCGAGCGGGTGAGTGGGCCGACATCGCCGAGGTGTCGGGCGAACCGGGCTTCGTGAATCGGCTGGCCGAATTGGGCCTCCGTGAAGGCTCGCGGTTCTGCGTCGTGCAGCCCGGCGTGCCGTGTTTGCTGCTGCTGAACTCGTGTCGTCTCTGCCTTCGCGGCAGCGAAACGACGCAGATCCTCGTCCGCCCCGTCAGTGGGCCGGTTTCCTAATGTCGCTCACACTCGATCAGGTTTTGCCAGGGCAATTCGTCGAAATTATCACCATTACTGGGGAACCGGGCCTCGTTCAGCGTCTCTACGAACTCGGCTTCTGCGAAGGCGAACGCATTGAATTTGTGGGCCGTGCGCCGCTCGGCGACCCGATTGAGATCCGCATCGCGAACAGCCGAATCAGCCTGCGAAAAGTCGAAGCCGCCGGTATCGCGGTATACATTGTTTGACTCGATTTGGACAGGATTTACAGGATGTAACAGGATCGGAAACAGAATTAAATCTTTCTGATCCTGCTAATCGTGTAAATCCTGTCAGATGATTTCTCTCCCTCAAACCCGATCGCTCCATGCCTGTTTTGCCAATTGTTGTCGCCCTAGTCGGGAACCCCAACGCGGGGAAATCGACCTTATTTAATGCTCTTTCGGGGCTGAGGCAGCACGTTGGGAACTATCCCGGCGTCACGGTCGAGATGAAAAAAGGCGACTTCGTGGTCGATGGTCGGCGCGTGGAATTGATCGACTTGCCGGGCACGTACAGCCTTGCCGCACGTAGCCCGGACGAGATGGTTGCGGTCGATCTGCTCCTCGGACGGCAACCGTCCGAACCGAGACCCGATCTCATTATCTCCGTCGTCGATGCTTCAAATCTCGAACGGCACTTGTACTTGACGACGCAACTCATGGAACTCGGCGTGCCGGTGATCGTCGCGCTGAACATGATCGACATGGCGAAGTCGCAGGGCATCACGATCGACGCGGAGCGTTTGGCGAAGTCGTTGCAAGTGACGGTCGTTCCGATTCAGGCGAACGCGGGTACGGGCCTCGACAGTCTGCGTGCGGAGATCGTGCGTGCCGCGGATCATGGCGTCGCCCCGGCGGCGAACCTGTTGCCCGAGCCGATCTTGCGCGAGAGCGAGGCTCTTCACGGCTCGTTGAACGGCGAGATTCCGCAGTTCCTCGCACGCCGTTTGTTGCTCGATGTCGGCGGGTACACCGAACAGTGGCTGACCGCGAAACGTGGCCCCGAGTGGCATCAAACGCTGCTCGATGCGCGGCTGCGACTCACCAAAAACGGTTGCCCCGTACCCGCCGCCGAGGCCAAGGCCCGCTACGCCTGGATCCGCGCCGCGACCGCCACCGCGATCGCGAAACCGGCGATTCGCCCCGTGTCGACGACGGATCGCCTCGATACGATCTTGACGCACAAACTCTGGGGCACGCTCGTTTTCCTCGCGCTGATGTTCGTCGTGTTCCAGGCGATCTTCGTCGGTGCCGAACCGCTGATGGGGGCCATCGATTCGGTCACGAAGTGGCTCGCGTCGCTCGTCGAAGGCGTGCTTCCCGTCGGCCCGCTGCGCTCGCTCATCACCGATGGCGTCATTACCGGCGTCGGTGGCGTGATCAAATTCCTGCCGCAAATCCTGCTGCTGTTCGCCTTCATCGCGTTCCTCGAAGACTGCGGCTACATGGCGCGGGCGGCGTTCCTCATGGATAAAATCATGAGCCGCTGCGGCCTCAGCGGCAAGTCGTTCATCCCGATGCTGTCGTCGATCGCCTGCGCGATTCCCGGCGTCATGGCGGCCCGCGTGATCGAGAACCGACGCGACCGCATCGCCACGATCCTCGTCGCGCCGCTGATGAGTTGTTCGGCCCGCTTGCCGGTCTACATGTTGATGATCGGCGCGTTCCTGACCGTGGGCCGGCCGTTCTGGCTGAAGGGCTTCACGCTGTTCGTTATGTTTATGATTGGGTTCCTCGTCGCGCCGGTCGTGGCACTCGTCCTGAAGCGGACGCTGCTCAAGGGGGCGACGCCGATCTTCGTGATGGAACTGCCGACCTATCGGCGTCCGTCGCTGAGGGCGATCCTGCGGCGGATGTTCGATGCGGGTTGGGCGTTCGTCCGCCGTGCGGGCACGCTGATCCTCGCATCGATGGTGATCGTCTGGGCGCTGTTGTACTTCCCGAATACCGACGAAAATGGGCACAAGTACGACGACCGGATTGCCGCACTCGCGGAGAACGCCGAAGCCGCCGAGGGCGACGACGCGAAGGCCGAGGGCGAACGGCAGGTCAACGCGTTGCGTAGCGAATGGAAGCGGACGTCGCTGCTCGGACGGGTGGGTCGCTCGATGGAGCCGGTGTTCGCGCCGCTGGGTTGGGACTGGAAAATCGGCGTCGCCGCACTCGCCAGTTTCCCAGCCCGCGAAGTGATCGTTGGCACGATGGGTATCTTGTATCAGGAGGGCGACATCGACTCCGAAGAGAAGAAAAATCAATTGCAAAACACGATCCGCGACCGGTGGAGCGAAGATCCGATTCGCGGGCCGTACGTGGTGCCGATCGCGCTATCGGTGATGGTGTTTTTCGCGTTGTGCTGTCAGTGTGCCTCGACGCTGGCCGTGATCCGCCGCGAGACCAAAAGCTGGGCGTGGCCCGCCTTCACGTTCGCGTACATGACGATCCTCGCCTACATCGGCGCATTCCTGACGTTCCAAATCGGCCGCTGGGTGGTCGATCATCTGTCGTGACCGCATTCACGAAAGTGACTGTCATGGATCATCAACTCATCGCCGTGTTCGCCACGATCGCCGCCGCCGGTGCGTACCTTGCGTACTCCAGTTGGAGAACGTGGTTCGGCAAGAAGGCACGCGGCTGCGGTTCCGGTTGCGGAAATTGCGCGAAACCGACCGCCACATCCGAAGTGAACGCGCACCGCATCGCGCTCCCCGTGATTGCGGCCCAAGCCGATGCGACGTGATAGGGCAACGATACGAGCCACCGGGCTTGTACGAGGCCCCTATTCGGGCAACGGCTTGTCTTTGGTTTCTGGCAGGAATGGCAGTGCCAGCAACCCGAGCAGGAACACGCTGCACATCGAAACTCCCGCATACCGGAACGCATCGCTGCCGTAACCCTGGAACACCGAACTCGTGAGTTGCGCGAGCGTGAACGGCCCCGTTGCGGCCAACAATCGCCCCGCGTTGTAGCAGAAGCTCGTCCCCGTGCTGCGGTAGCGCGTCGGGAAGAGTTCGGGCAGGTAGATTGCGTACCCGCCGAAGAGTGCGAGTTGGCAGAAGCCCATTAGCGGGATCATCCAGAAGATGTCGTTGCGAGTTCTAAGGAAGCCAAACGTGTACGCGGTCATCGCCGCCGCCAGCACGAGAAAGATCGCGAATGCGGGGCGACGCCCCAACATTCCCGTGACCCAACTGAAGGCGAAGATACCGAGGAACGCGCCGAGATTTTGCACCAACGACGTGATGCCACGCCACCAGCCGAGTTCGCCTTTCAATGCATCACCGGCAAAGCCTTCGGCCTCCAATGTCGACTGAAGCGCCAGGCCGGTCAAGTCGGTGGCGAAGAAGCCGATGCCCCAGAGGCCGATCACGCCGGCCCCCGTCAGGAGCAAGCCGAAGATCGCGCGTTTACTCCACGGTGGCGTGCTCAGCATCGCGGTGAGCGTGCCGAAGAATGCCGACCACGGCGCGGGTTTCAGCCCCTTCTCCTCGGCGGCCCGCATCGCCAGCCATTTGTCCGGTTCGCGCAAAGTAAACTGCACGATCGCGAGCATGATCCCCGGCAAGATGCCGATGAGGAACATCACGCGCCACGGTTTCAACCAGCCGTCTTGCGGGAAAACACCGTCCTTTTGCAGCGAACCGAGATACATCGAAATGAGCGCGGCACTGCAATTCCCGATCACGCTCGAGGCTTGAAACATGCCCAGAATGTAGGGCCGCGAATTATCCGGCACCGTCTCCGCGAGCAACACGACCGCTGCCGCAAACGCCCCGCCGACCCCCAGACCCGTGAGCAAACGGTAGGCCATGAAGTCCCATTCGTTCGTCGAGAATGCGCTGAGTCCGGTGAAAAGTGCGTAAAGTCCGATGGTGATGGTGAGTGTTTTGACGCGGCCGAGTCGGTCGCCGAGGATGCCGAAGCCGATGCCGCCGATCGCCCACCCGATCATGAACACCGCCGTCGCGTAGCCGCCGAGTTGGGCCACTTTCGGGCTATTTGCAGGCTCTCCGACGAGCGTGCTAAGTGCCGGTTGGCGGGCGAGCACGAAGAGTTGTTGGTCGAGGCAATCGAGATCCCACGCGAGGCAGCAAACGACGAACACGAACCATTGGTAGCGGTTGAGATCTTTGAGGCTGGCCCAGCCGGTGCGGGGTACGGTTGGCTCGGACATGCAGCATCTCGTCGAAGGCGGGCGGTTGCGGAAGGTAATGCAAGGTATACCCGTTCGCCGCGCGAGATGCCAGAGTTTATGCTTCCTCGCGGTAATTACTAAGATGTCGTTTTCGATTGCCGACCACTGAGGTACGCCAAATGTCGATGGAACCGCCCGCGCCGATCCGGATTGGCTTCCTCGGTGCGGGGCAGATGGCGACGGCGCTCGCGAAAGGTTGGGCGACGGCGGGGTTGCTCGATTTGACGCATAGCCTGGCGAGCGACCCGTATCCGGCGGCGCGCGAGAAATTTCAGGCGACGACGGGGATTCGGGCCACGAACTCGAACGCCGAGGTGATTGCGGCGGTCGATGTTCTCGTGCTCGCGGTGAAGCCGCAGATGATGAACGCGGTGCTGCCCGAAGCGGCGGCCACGATCTCGGCGAAACATCTCGTGGTGTCGATTGCGGCGGGGATTACACTAAAACAACTGGCCGAATGGATCGGCACCGACACGCGGTTGGTTCGCGTGATGCCGAACACGCCGTGCCTCGTCGGCGCGAGCGCCACGGGCTACAGCGTTGGCCCGAAAGCGACCGCCGCCGATGGCGAACTCGTCGGCAGGCTGTTTCGGTCGGTGGGCAATGCCTTCGCGGTTCCGGAGAATTTGCTCGATGCCGTCACGGGACTGAGCGGGAGCGGCCCGGCGTACGTTTACGTGATGATCGAAGCGCTCGCCGACGGTGGCGTTCGCGTCGGGTTACCGCGTGACATCGCATTGTCGCTCGCCGCACAAACGGTGTACGGTGCCGCAAAGATGGTGATCGAAACGGGCAGCCACCCCGCCGCGCTGAAAGACGCCGTCGCCAGCCCCGGCGGTACGACGATCGCCGCGTTGCACGCACTCGAACGCGCCGGGTTCCGCGCGGGACTGATGGACGCCGTCGAAGCAGCCGCGAAGCGGGCGGCGGAGTTGGGGCAGAAATAACGAACGGAACCCGCACGGGATCGACCATGCAAAACGAACTCGTTCTGATCTTCGACTTCGGCTCGCAATTCGGGCAACTGATCG
>JAYSKW010000941.1:0-1554 GCA_043726085.1 Limnoglobus sp. | reverse complement strand
GCGGGCGGGCTGTCGGTGTCGTGGCCAACCAGAAAATGCGAGTGAAGCCTGCAAACGGCCCGCTCCAGTTCGGCGGCGTGATGTACGTGGATTCCGCCGAGAAAGCGGCCCGGTTCGTTATGGATTGCAACCAGACGCGCGTGCCGATTCTGTTCGTGCAGAACGTCAACGGCTTCATGGTGGGCCGCGATTCGGAACAATCGGGGATCATCAAAGCCGGGGCGAAACTCGTGAACGCGATCGCAAATTCCGTCGTGCCGAAGATCACACTCATCACTGGTGGCTCGTACGGCGCGGGTCATTATGCGATGTGCGGGAAGGCGTTCGATCCGCGATTCGTGTTCGCGTGGCCGACGGCCAAATACGCCGTCATGGGCGGCGATCAAGCCGCAAGCACGCTGCTGGAAATTCAGATTCAGGCGATGAAACGCGAAGGGCAAACGCCGGACGTCGCGGAACTGACACAGTTACGTCAGCAAGTCGTGGCCGCATACGAAAAGCAAACCGACATCCGCTACGCCGCCGCGAGGCTCTGGGTTGATGCGATCATTTCACCCAACGACACACGGCAAACATTGCTAGAAGCGATCACCATCGCCACGCGCCACGACGACGGATCGCCCCTCCAAACCGGCGTGTTCCAAGTCTGAATTTTTATTCTTCGTTCGCCGCTGTCGTGCGACCGAGTGCCACGTCGAACTCGCTGAGTAGCGGTACGAGCATTGCGGCAATCGTGAAGCCGAACGCGACAGTCAACGAGACAAACGGGACGAGTGGGTCGGCCGATTCGTTGGTGCCGGGCTTCGCGATGAGGATATTCGTTACGCAATAGAACATCGCCAGCGGGCAAAGCGTGCTGCCGATCGTGACCGCCGACGATGGCCGATCCGCACTCAGCACCCAGAACAACCCGCCGATACCGAGTACGAGGAACGAGATGAAGCTCAGCCACTGGTTCGCAAAACTGCCACCGTTGATGAGGATTAGGTAGATACAAATCAATGTGCCGACCGACAGGAAGAACACGGTGCCGAGCGTGTTAATGATCGCCATACGGCTGTTCGTGAGGCGAAGTGCCACGTGCAACCCGAGTACCAACGCGAACGAGAACAGCAGCAGAATCGCACCGATGACCGTGAGCATCGGGGCGAAGTTCGTCGCGAATCGCGCACCGACACTGAGCGTATCCGGCGTCTTAGTGAGGACGCCCTCGAAGGCGTAGAACGCGGCCATGAGTATCGGCGGCACGATGAACTGCCAGGTGTTGTAGATCACGCCAAGGATTTTCCCGAAGACGAACTCGTACGGCGACACATCGGTTACGAGCAAAATATCGAGCGCCCCGCCATCTCGTTCAGAGGTAATCGAAGTGACGGCCTGAGCGGCAATGAGGAGCATACTCAGCACGGTGACCGGCACGAGGCCATAAGCCGCCGCGTAGGCCGCGCGGCCACCGGGTTGACGCAGTTCGGAATAGGCAAAGTAAACGATCAGCGCCAGAACGAGGCCATACGCGAGTTTGACCAACAGCGGGCGTCGCCCGTAGGCGAGCGT
>JAYSKW010000940.1:0-2799 GCA_043726085.1 Limnoglobus sp. | reverse complement strand
TTCGAGTTGAACCGAAAGTACGGTTTCAGCAAATTCGCGATCGTGGTACCGAGCGTAGCGATCAAGGAAGGCGTGTATAAAAGCCTGGAGATTATGGAGGAACACTTTCGTGGTCTGTACGCGAATGTGCCGTTCAGCAAGGGGAACAATTACTTCCTGTACGATTCGGCGAAACTCGGACAAGTTCGTAACTTCGCAACGAGTTCGCAGATTCAGGTGATGGTCGTAACGGTCGGTGCAATCAACAAGAAGGACGTGAACAACCTGTATAAGGAAAGCGAGAAGGTCGGTGGCGAGAAGCCGATCGACCTGATCCGAGCGACGCATCCGATCTTGATCGTGGACGAACCGCAAAGCGTCGATGGCGGCCTGGAAGGCCGCGGCAAGCAAGCGCTCGACGGCATGAACCCGCTCTGCACGCTGCGCTACAGCGCAACGCACGCCGAGAAGCACCACATGGTTTACCGGCTCGATGCGATCGACGCTTACCAGCAGAAACTCGTTAAGCAAATCGAAGTCGCATCGTTGGAAGTGCAAGGCGGGCACAACAAAGCGTACGTGCGATGTGTGAGCGTCAGCAAAGGGACGAAGAGCAAACCGGTGACGGCCAAACTCGAAGTGGACGTTCTCCAAGGTGCGAGCGTGAAGCGCAAAGAAATCCTTGTGACGGGTTTGGAAGATTTACAGCAAGAGACTGGCCGACCGATTTACGAGAACTTCCGCGTCGGCGAGATTCGAGCCGAGAAAGGGAACGAGTTCGTCGAACTGCGCTTCCCCGGCGGCGAGCGGTACTTAAAGATCGGCGAATCGGTCGGCGATGTCGACCAAGACGCGATCAAGCGGCAGATGATCCGACGGACGATCAAATCGCACCTGGACAAAGAACTCCGATTGCGGCCGCGCGGCATCAAGGTACTGAGCCTCTTTTTCATCGACGTCGTCGATAAGTATCGCCAGTACGATGCCGACGGCCACGCGGTGAAAGGCCTGTACGCAACGATCTTCGAGGACGAATACGCTCGTATGGTGAAGCACCCGGACTACCGAATTCTCTTCGAGGGAATCGACGCGGACAGCACGCCAGCGGAAGTCCACGACGGCTACTTTTCCATCGACAAAAAAGGGTCGTGGCAAGACACCGCCGAAAACAATGCGGGGAACCGCGAAAACGCCGAACGCGCTTACAGCCTGATCATGCGGGACAAAGAGAAGTTGCTCAGTTTCGATACGAAACTGAAGTTTATCTTCAGCCACAGCGCGTTGCGGGAAGGGTGGGACAACCCGAATGTGTTTCAGATTTGTGCCATCCGCGAAATGGGAACGGAGCGCCAACGGCGGCAAACGATCGGACGCGGGCTACGGTTGTGCGTCGACCAAAACGGAGACCGCGTACGCGGTTTCGAGACGAATACCCTCACCATCATCGCGACGGAGAGCTATCAGCAATTCGCCGAGAATCTCCAGCGAGAGATCGAAGAGGATACCGGCATCAAATTCGGCATCGTGGAAAGACACCAGTTCGCGAACATTCCACTCGAGGATTTGACGGGGCCGATCGGATTCGAGAAATCCGGCGACCTTTGGGAATTCCTACGAGAGAAAGAGTACATCGACAACAACGGCAAAGTGCTCGATTCACTACGGATTGCGATTCTCGACGATGAGGTCGAGCTACCGGAAAGCTACGAAGGGCAGAAGGTTGCAATCGTCGAACTACTGCGGAAGCTGGCCGGGAAACTGGAAGTGAAGAATGCCGACGAGGGGAAGGTCGTCCGGACGCGGCAAACCGTTATCGACAGCGAGGCGTTCCGCACACTTTGGGACCGGATTAAAGCCAAGACGACGTACCGCGTATCGTTCGACAACGCCAAATTGATTCGGGATTGTGCGAAAGCGTTGGGCAATTGTCAGCCGGTGACGAAGACCCGCGTGCAATTTCGCGTAGGCGTCTACGACATCAACAAGGGCGGCATCGAAGCGAAAGAACGCGAAGCATCCGGCTCGATTGTCGTGGAGGAAGACGACATCGAGCTGCCAGACATTCTGACGGAGTTACAGGATAAAACGCAACTGACCCGAAATAGCATCGCCCTGATCTTGCGGCAGTGCGGGCGGCTCGGCGAATTCACCAAGAACCCGCAACAGTTCATCGAGCAAGCCGCCGAAGCGATTCAGAAGACGAAACGTATGGCGCTCGTCGATGGCATTCGCTACCAGCGTCTCGGGGCGGAACACTACTACGCGCAGGAACTTTTCCAAAGCGAAGAATTGACGGGCTATTTGAAAAACATGCTCGATGCGCAAAAATCGGTTCACGAACAGGTGATCTACAACCACGGGATCGAAAAGTCGTTCGCGGAGCAACTCGAAGTCAATACGTGGGTGAAAGTCTACGCGAAATTACCGAGTTGGTTTCGCGTACCAACGCCCCTCGGTGACTACGAACCGGACTGGGCGGTGCTCATCGAGATCGACGGTGCGGAACGCTTATATTTCGTGGTGGAGACTAAGCCATCGCTATTCGGCATGGACTTGCGCGGAAACGAGCAAGCCAAAATCGACTGTGGCAAAGCGCACTTCGCCGCAATCGGCGATGGCGAACGCCCAGCAAAATTTGTCGTTGCGACCTCATTCGATGACTTACTCTCCCACATCGGGTAAACAATTCCTGGGAACGGGAATGCCGGAGAAGCCGGAGAAGCGGGGTGAGTTCCCGGCGTTACCCGTTGGGTCTCGCCGGAGCCGAGAGCAATGCCATGAACGCGGCCTTCTGTTCGTGCGTCAGGATGTTTACGAGGG
>JAYSKW010000939.1:0-1238 GCA_043726085.1 Limnoglobus sp. | reverse complement strand
ATCAAGGAACTCGGCTACGGGCCGGAACCGTTCGCCATCGGCGATGCCCTGATGTACGCCGACGGCAAACCGATCGTCGAGATCACGAACCTGTCGTTGCGAATGACGGGGCTGACGCGCGAACGCCTCGAAGCGATCTGGTCGCGCAAACAACCGTACCGCTACGACAAGACGTCGATTATGGCGTACTCGAACGGCAACCCGTCCGAGGCGTTCGGCGAACCGTACCGCATCTTCGACCGCGAACGGATGATCGCCCGCCTGCCCGGCCCGCCGTATCAGTTCATCGATGGCATTACCGAAGTGACCGGCGAGCCGTTCGTGCTCAAGGCGGGTGCGTCGTGCGTTGCCGAATATCGCGTGCCACCCGATGCGTGGTACTTCGAGGCGAACCGCTGCCCGCGGATGCCCTTCAGCATCTTGCTGGAAATCGCGTTGCAACCGTGCGGCTGGCTGGCCGCGTACTGCGGCTCCGCGCTCACTTCGCCGAGCGATATGTCGTTCCGCAACCTCGGTGGTAAAGCGGTGCAACTCGAAGCCGTCGGCCCGGACGCGGGGCTACTCACGACGACCGTGACGATGTCCAAAGTGTCGTCGTCGGGGGGCATGATTATCCAGCATTACGACCTGTGCGTACGCCAGGGTGAACGCAAGATTTACGAAGGCACGACGTACTTCGGTTTCTTCGGGAAAGCCGCACTCGTGAACCAGGTCGGGATGCCGAACGCGAAGCTGCCGGTATTGCGGGAAGGTGCGATAGCAACGAAGTTGCCGCACGATGCGCCGTTCCCTGGACCGATGCTGCGGATGGTCGACACCATCGACGGCTACGAGCCAGACGGCGGCGCGAAGCGGCTCGGGTTGATCCGCGGTCGCATCGCGGTGGATGCCTCGTTCTGGTTCTTCCAGGCGCACTTTTACCAGGATCCCGTTTGGCCCGGCTCGCTCGGTTTGGAGTCGTTCTTGCAGTTGTTCAAATTCGTGGCGTGGAAAAAGTGGGGCACACCACCGCCAAACGGCTGGCAGACGGTCGCGCGAAATCGTTCGCACGAATGGACTTATCGCGGGCAGGTCGTCCCCACGGATCGCGAAGTCACGGTCTTGCTCGAAATTGTCGAAGAGGATACTATCGCGAAATCTTTGACCGCAAACGGATTCCTGATCGTCGACGGGCGTATCATCTACCAGATGACCGGTTTCACACTAGAGTGACTGGGAGATTGTGGCCGTGCTGTGCC
>JAYSKW010000938.1:0-2868 GCA_043726085.1 Limnoglobus sp. | reverse complement strand
CAGCAACGACTTACGTCCGATTTTGACCGATTCCAATCACGCAGGAACCACTATTTCGGTGGCCATTTTAGGCAAAACTGCGACATCGCTTTTAACCATGCCGCCGATTTCCAAGATTGTCGGTGACTCCCTCGACACCACGACAACCGCGATGCCTACAATTGTTTATTGTCATCACACCGAGGAGAAACCGTTGAGCACTCACCGTCCCAATACGCTGAAGCTTTTGCGAGAATCGGGCTGGCAGTCGAAGTCTGTCAAGGAAGAACTGAAGGCGAATTTCCTGTCCGCGATGAAGCGTGGCGGCGATCTGTTTCCGGGCATCGTCGGTTACGAAAACACCGTCATCCCCGAGATTCACATCGCGATCCTTGCTGGTCACGACATGCTGTTTCTCGGCGAGAAGGGACAAGCCAAGAGCCGCCTGATGCGATCGCTCGTGCAGTTCCTCGACGACGAACTGCCATACCTCGACATGCCCGGCTCGCCAGTCCACGAAGACCCGTATCACCCGATCACGAAGGCGGGGCGGGAACTGTTAAAGAATACACCGGAAGATCAAGTAAAAATCGCCTGGTGGCCGAAGTCCGAACGCTACGCGGAACGGCTGGCACCGGGTACGAAGTTCGCGGACATCATCGGCGAAATCGACCCCGCCAAGCTCGCCGCAGGTGCGAGTATGTCCGCCGAGGAAGCGCTGCACTTCGGCCTCATTCCACGGATGCATCGCGGCATCTTCGCCATGAACGAAGTGCCCGAACTCGACGATCTGATTCAGGTCGGTTTGTTCAATATTCTCGAAGAACGCGATGTCCAGATTCGCGGCTACCCGATTCAATTCGACCTCGACGTGCTGATTCTGTTCTCGGCCAATCCGACGACATACAACCGTTCGGGCAAGGTGATTCCGCAACTCAAGGACCGAATCGGCTCGTTGATTCAGACGCACTATCCGCTCGACCGTAGCCTCGGTATCGACATCACCGAGAAGGAATCGGGAATCGATCTGGGCGGCGAATTTCCCGTGGCCGTGCCGTTCTTCATGAAGGAAATCATCGAGCAGGTCAGCATCTCGGCACGTAAGTCGAAGTACGTCGATCATGCAAGCGGTGTGAGCGCCCGTTTCAGTTTGGCGAACTACCGCACGATGGTGGCCTCGGCTCGTTGTCGCGGCGTGCGGCTCGGCGAGAAGCCGTCTGTGCCGCGAATCAGCGACCTCGGCCACCTGCCCGCATCGTCGCTCGGCAAGTTAGAACTCGACATGATGGGATCCAACCAGATGTCCGAAAAGCAGGTTCTCGAATCGATCATCGCCGATGCGGTGCGGATCGTTTTCGAGGAATACCTGGACAAGCACGGTGTCGATGAAATCGCCGAAGTCTTCAGCAAGGGCGTCAAAATCGAAGTCGGTGACATGCTCCCGTCATCGGACTACGCGAAGCGATTGAAGCGGGTGCCGAAAGCGTGGGATAAGGCGTTCGAGGTGAACGCGGGCGAAAGCGAAGCGATGCGGGCCTCGTGCGTCGAGTTCGTGCTGGCAGGGTTATATGCGAGCGATCGCATCAGCCGGGCGACCAAACATGGCCGCATCATCTACGAAACGTAAAAGACCTGGAACAACCACGGAAAACACGGATTACATGGAAATAAAACTCAAGAATGAAACCTTCACGGCTTTATTCTGTTCCGTGATTACCGTGTGTTCCGTGGTTGTCTTCATTTCTTCACGGCCTGTAACGCCGTCGTCGAGGCCAGTTCAAACCGAGCAGATTCGGGAAGTTCACGGACAAACGAGCGATCGAAATAGGCGCGGGAATCGGCGAGTAAGTCGCCGATTTTCTGCTCCAGAAACTCTTTCCGGGCTGCGGCAGGTAACTGCGCGGCCCAGCGATTCAGGAACCATGTCAACGTCCAAATTGGCAAGCCACTCGCGATCACTTCTTGCTTTTCAATCGTCAATTCGGCTTCGAACAGGCTACGCAATCCTTCGTGGGTCATGTTGAAGTAATGGCTCGGGTAGCCGTGCAGTGGCTGCAAGAACGGCACCACGCAATACAACCGCCCGCCCGGTTTCAGCACGCGCGAAATTTCCCGCGCACAAGCGAACGGGTCGCGAACGTGTTCGAGAACCGCAAACGAAAATACGACGTCGAAGACATCGTCGCAGAACGGGAGTCGTTCGCCGACTCCACGCACATCGGTCGTCGGATACGAGCAAATCTCGAAGTTCACAATGTTATCGAAATACGTCGGCCTCAACCCCGCCCCACAATCGAGAATCCAGCCATCGGGGTGCTGAGCAATCAGTGCCGTGGCGGTTTCGTCGTAGTTGTTCGCGCTCACATTATCGGTGTGTGTGATGTGGAACTGCTTGCGCAAGTCCGCACTCAGGTAGTCGTAAAACTGGCTCGTATACTGGCAGGGCGAGTCGTGCCGAAGCAGCGGGCGGATCCGTTCTAGCTTCGATTTCTTACGCGATTGGAATGTCGGATCGGTGATGGCGATACTCGGCACCGCGCGCAATTTCCGCACGATCCGGCGTGCGAATGGCAGACGCTTCAGTAACCGCTTCGCGAGTGACGTCAGAGAAAGTAACATCGTAGCCTCCTGAATGACGCACGTTAGCCGAAATGGAATCCGCACGTCAACGGCGGAAATCGCTTGAATACTGACCGCATTCGGCCTACGATTTCGCTACTCACCTGTCTGGAACGGAGTACTACGGATGCTGGGTGCGATGACGGAGCCAACACCCACACGACTGCGACGCCCCACGAATTGGGCGATCGAGCACCGTTGGGATTCGCACAAAACGCCACTTCCATTTCGACCCATTTACGAAGCGAAAGCCTTCGACGACACTGCGTT
>JAYSKW010000937.1:0-2685 GCA_043726085.1 Limnoglobus sp. | reverse complement strand
AGTCGCTCGAGTGATCGGCGCATCCGCCATACGGCGTCCTTAAACGATACCGTCGAAACCGATCATCCTTTCGACACCGAGCGGATGACAGATCGACTTCCGCACATTTTATGCGAAACGATGCAAAATTTCCCGGCTTTCGAGATACGCGACGTGGATTCTTGCAATCAGAGCGTCAGAACGACCTTCCCGAAGTGACTTCCCGTGGCGAGATAATCGAGCGATTCTGCGAACGCATCGAACTGAAACGTGCGATCGATAATCGGGTGAATCGCCTTCGCAGCAAGGAATGCGTTCATCGCGAGGAAGTCCGTTCGCGAACCGACATAGATGCCGTGGATAGTCGCGTTTTTGGCCACGATTGGGAACAAACTCTCTTGCGGTGGGCCAAACCCGGTCAGCACGCCGATGAGCGCGATCCGTCCGCCCGCCGCCACCGATGCCATTGATTTGCCGAGCGTGCCGCCGCCGCCGACTTCCACCACGCAGTCGACGCCGTGCTTTTCGGTGAGGCGTGCAACCTCTTTTTCCCAATCGGGCGTCGTTCGATAATTGATCGAATCGCGGCAACCGAGTTCGCGAAGGCGCTCGCGTTTGGCATCGCTGCTCGACGTGCCAATCACGCGGCAACCCAAGGCGTTTGCCAATTGCAACGCGAAGATCGAAACGCCACCCGTGCCGAGGATCAGCACCATATCATCGGGGGACAACCCGCCGTGATTCATAAGCGCCGACCACGCGGTGACACCCGCGCACGGCAAACAGGCCGCCTCTTCGTACGATAAATGATTCGGTATCGGGACGACCGCATCCGCAGCAAGGTCCGCGAATTCCGTCATCATGCCATCGGCCGTCGCGCCGCCGAGCGCACCGGGGTGATACTTCATATCGAAGCGGCCACCGAGCCAGTCCGGGAAAAATATCCCGGCCACGCGATCCCCGACTTTGACGCCTGCGACACCTGCACCAATCGCAACGACATCACCCGCCCCATCGGAGAGCGGAATGCGACCCGCGACATTACGGCCCGCCTGATTTCGCAACTGAATGAGATCACGATAATTTAGCGAAACCGCCCGCACTCGAACGATCACGCGCCCCGCCGCCACCGTTGGCTCGGGGCGTTGCACTTTCGCTACAGCGAACGCGCTGCCACTCGAAACGAACTCGTAACGTCGCATCGCGGATTCTCCCTACATCTAGTAATTCGTTCTGCCGTGAATCGTACGGAAGAAGTCGAGAGATTCGTTCATGTTACGCATCCCCGTCCGTTCTATTTTCACATCGTGTTAATCCTGCAAATCGTGTCGGTTCATCCGTTTTCAAATCGTTTCGATGATCTCGCTTTTGCGGAAACGAGATGATTTGGACAGGATTTACGAGATGGAACAGTATGTCAAAACGAACTAGCCAGTTCTATTTTCACATCGTGATAATCCTGCAAATCCTGTCGTTTCATCCGTTTTTAAATCGTTTCGATCATCTCGCTCTTGCGGAAACGGACTTTTGCGAGCGTGGCGTTCGCATCGTCGACGGCCCGGTAACCCGCCGTTGCAATTACGACCGAGCGATAGCCCTTCGCGGGCAGGCCGAGAATCTCGTCGTATTTCTCTGCGACGAAGCCTTCCATCGGGCAGGCGTCGATACCCATCATCGCGGCCGTAGTCAGGAACACACCGTGCGCGATGAACACTTGGCGCGTCATCCATTCGCGGACGTGTTCCGGCGACTGCCGGGTTAATGTGCCGATCATCATTTTCTTATAGCCATCGAGTACATCCGCGTGTATGCCGCGCACTTCGGCAGAACGTGCGATTAGCCGTTCGGCATCGGCGGGGCCAACATCCGCCTTCACGGCAAACACGACGAGGTGCGAAGCATCGACAATCTGACGTTGACCCCACGAATGCGGCAACAGTTTCTCGCGCGTTCCGGCATCTTTGACGACGAAGAATTTCCACGGTTGTAGGCCGTACGAAGACGGCGAGAGAATCAGCGCCTCTTCGAGCTTCGCCCACGCATCGGCAGGGATTCTTCGTGAAGTATCGAACTTTTTGACGGCATATCGCCATCGGAGTTGATCGAGAACTTCATCGTGTGGAAAACTACTCATCTCTGCTCCAGTTTCGGGATGTTACTTCTTCTCGGCGAAGGCGTACAAGTGGCCTGCGGTCCGCACGAAGAGTGTGTCGTTCGCGATTGCCGGTGTGGCAGCGACTCGTTCGCCCAACTTCGGGTTCTTCACGACGACTTCCGGCATCTTCTCGCCCGCTTTCAACACGGTGATCGTACCGTCGTCGAGCATCGTGAAGTAAATGTTGCCGTTCGCCGCAACTGCCGAAGCATAATAGCGACCTGCGGCGACCGCACGTTCCTGAACGTAAATTTCGCTGCCCGTTTTCGTGTCGTACGCGGTCACGAGGCCGCCGTCTTTGACGAGCACAAGTTGGCCGCCGATGACGATGCCGGACGGTACGTACGGCAAGCCTTTGGTCTTCTTCCAGAGGACGTGCGTTTTTGTGATGTCGCCTTTACCGCCAGACTTAATCGCCATCGCGCTGTTCTTTCCCGCCGAAATATACTTGAGCGTCGCGTCCCACTCGGCACGGGTAATGAATCCGTCTTTGTCGGTGTCGTTGTTGTCGAAAAAGCCTTTCAGGAAGCTGTTTTCAGATTCCTCGCGGC
>JAYSKW010000936.1:0-1235 GCA_043726085.1 Limnoglobus sp. | reverse complement strand
GATGGCACGGGGCCGAAAGCCAAAGCCCGCGCGATGGGCAAATCGCTCGGCGTCGTCGTCTGCGATCCGGACGAAGACGGCTGGCCGGACCTCATGGTCTCGAACGACAAAGTGCGGAACTTTTTCTTCCACAACGTGGCCGGGCCGGATGGCACCCGCGCGTTCAAGGAAATGGCCGACGACGTCAGCGCATCGTACGCCGATGCGGGCGTCGTGCGTGCGGGCATGGGCATCGACTGGGGCGAATATGCACCGGGGAAGTCGGCGATCCTGATCGCGAATTACGCGCAGGAATCGAGTACGTTCTTGCGGGTAAGCAACAAACGGCCACTGCGCTTCAACGATGCGGCACTCGGCGTCGGCTTACTCGGCCCGAGCCGCGGACCGCTGAAGTTCGGCGCGATCTTCCTCGACTACGACAACGATGGCCGCCTCGATTTGCTCACCTGCAATGGCCACATCGAACCCGACATCACGAAGATCGTCGGCGGCCAAACCTTCGAGCAACCGACGCAACTGTTCTGGAACACCGGCGAAGCGACGCGCACCTTCGAGCCGGTCGAAGCGGGCAGTAACAGCGAGACGCTCTTCCGGCCGCTCGTCGGCCGCGGCGTGGCAACGGTCGATTTCGACAACGATGGCGACGCGGACATCGTTCTCGTCGGCAACGGCGGCCCCGCACGGCTATTGCGAAACGATCAGGCGCTCGGCAATCACTTCATCCGCCTCACATTGAACGGCGACGGCAAGCGCTCGAACCGCTCGGCGATCGGCGCGATCATCACCGTCGAAGTCGGCGACCGCACGATCCGCCGTCAAGTCGCCGGCGCACGCGGGTACTTCAGCCAGAGCGAATTCCCCGTAAACATCGGCCTCGGCACCGCGACCAAGATCGACAAGATTACCGTCCGCTGGCCCGGCAAAGCCAGCACCGAACCGCAAGTCTGGACGAACCTCGCGCCCGACCGCTCTTGGACCTTAACCCACGGCGAACCCGCCGCAAAGTGAGACGCATCCTCGTTCCGAATCGACGTAAGTCACGATTGCGAAGGCTCCAAAACTCTGTTTTGGGGTCTTTTTCCGTCTCAAAACGCCACTTGTCGATCGCAAATCGCCGATCCGATTCGGGCAGTTTTGCCGTATCCAGTAATCCTGTCATGGTTTGCGCTGAGTGTCATCGATAACGCATAAGCCGAATATACCGCCCCAAAATCGACCGGATGCGACACAAAATC
>JAYSKW010000935.1:0-2126 GCA_043726085.1 Limnoglobus sp. | reverse complement strand
CAAGAAACGGAGCAGAGCCATGTTCGACCGCATCGTTTCCGACGCAGGAATACTCGGCGGCAAGCCGATCATTCGCGGCACCCGCATCAGCGTAGAGTTTATTCTGGAACTGGTCGCGTCCGGTGGCTCCGTATCTGAAATCGTCAGCAACTACCCGTTCCTGTCAGAGAACGAAGTTCGAGAAGCGATCTTGTTCGCGGCAAGCACTCTTAAGAACGACATCTACTTGAATGTGGGTGTCGCGTGAAGTTACGCCACTTTCCAATTTTGACGGATCAGAACATACACTCTGGCGTTGTCACTTACCTGCGTGGTGAGGGCTTCGACGCCCTAGATGTGTTTCAAGCCGGCTTATCTGGAGCAACTGACACTGCGATTTTAGATAGGGCCACCGCAGAAGGTCGCATCGTAGTCACCCACGATTCCGATTTTGGCGCACTCGTGATTTCGCAAGGTCTGCCTTTCATCGGCATAGTTTATCTTCGACCAGGACACGTAGGCCCACATCAAACTATCGAGAGTCTTCAACAACTGCTGGCCGTAGACCCCGAAATCCAGATCCAGACGCCATTTGTAATTGCGGTAAAACGCATTGGAAACCAAGTTAAAATCCGTCTTCGATCTTTCGCTCCACCATAAGAACAATCGCCTCTTCACGAACTGGCTGAAGTGCGTTGGCGAGCGCTTGGACGATCCGCTGACACCGGGGCGCGGAGATGGCTCATAGGCACGGTGGCCACCGCCACAGTTCGGCCGATCATGTCGAAAAATTCCACATTGTAACCGACCTCTTTGCCAGGGACATCGTGGCGTTCGACCAACGTGCCGACATCGCCAGCACACAAGCCGCTTTCTGGCAGGTCCAAAGTGAGAATCACGTCCTGATAAAGTTCGAGGTTCATCGCGTTACTCCGGGTACCGCAGCAACCAAAAAAGAAACGCCTCGGATATATCCGAGGCGTCGGTCCAGAGATGCTATCTCTGGAGGGGTACAGTGAAATGTTACCCGCAATATTTCCGAGTGTCAACAAAACTACGCTGCTCGCGCTCGCATCGGTACGGCACGCGATGGCGTGTGCAGGATGATTTCCATTCCGTTGACGATGCGGTCGCCGCCGCGGCCATCGACGAGGTTCCGCGCACATCGCGACATCGTGAGGCGTTCCATCGGGTCGTCGAGGATGATGCTTACCGCTTCTTCGAGTTGCTTCGCGTCGACCTTATCCGCTTCGCCGAGGTAGGTGGCCATGCCTTCGTCGTCCATGCGTTTCGCGTTGGCCACGTGCCGGGCGTGGCTCGGCAGCAGCAGTTGCGGGATGCCGACGCACGACATTTCAAACGACCACGTGTCGCCGGTCGTCAGCGCGAAGTGACCGCGAACGAGCCGCGTCATGATCTCTTTCGCTTCCGTCACGAGCTCTACGCGGCTGCTGTTTTCCTCGGCAAACTCTTTCAGCTCGTCGAAGTCCGGGTGGTGGGACCGCGTGATGATGCTCAGTTTCTCGACGCGATCGATCTCGAGGAGTTCCTGCGAACGTTGCAGCGTTTGGTTCGTGTTGTCGTCGTCTCCGAAGGCGACGAGTGCGCGAAAGGCACCGGGTTGCTCGGTGGCACGGATCGTTCGCTGACGGCGAAACAACCCTCGCACTAAAGCATATTTCCGACCCGCGAGAAGCTGACACCCCATCGACACGCGATAGGCTTTCCTCGGCACCGACAGCGTCGGGTTAATCACGAGGTCCGCTGGGATCACGTCGCCGGCTTTGGTGTCGAAGGCGATGACCATCGTGCCGGTCGCTCGCAGTTCCTCGAAGTAATCGGGCGTTGCGGTATCGCCGCACACCACCACGGCGGCGGCATTCAGGCGGCGGACTTCCTTGATCGTGGCGGTGAGGTCTTTGTCGCTACCGAGCGGGGCTTCCGCCGGTGCCCAATCGTTGTTACCCCGGCTAATACTGTGCGCCAACGAGAGTGGATCGAGGTAACTGAAAAAGTGCGTCCCCCGCTTGCGGCGCTGCAAAGCGGCGGCAAACGACAGACACTGGTACAGCGGTTCGTAGCCACCTTCGCGCGTTCCATCGCAGCGAAAGAGAATCGGTTTGCGTTTGGCTTCCATGCGAGCTTCC
>JAYSKW010000934.1:0-2643 GCA_043726085.1 Limnoglobus sp. | reverse complement strand
GCTTTGAACGAGGATGTCGGCCCCGCTCATTTTAGCCTCGGCAGACGGGATCGTGTTTCGTGTTTCGCCCATGATACGCACCTAAAACGCCAGAGTGAACGGAGGCAGGACAACCGATAATATACCAGCGAAAATAGCAGCGGAAAGATGCGAACTCCGGGTACTACTAACAACGATCTACTCGCAACTCCCAGCTACAGTTTGAAACGGTGTGAGGTTGCCCCACCTACTCCTAACCGACCGTAAGTTTTCCGTGGGAATTCAAGTTGATGCTGAATTAGTCTTGTAACATGTACTAACAATCGCGAAACTGTTCTGGATAATGCTCTTGAGATGAATCGATGACTGTTGCTTCACGACGAGAATTCCTTCGATTTGGCCTTTCCGCATTTGGTGCGCTGTCTTTGCCAGCGTTATACCGACTTCGAGCCGAGTCCACTACGACTAAGACGACGGAGCGGACATCAGTTATCATCGTCTGGCTGCGCGGAGGTGCGAGTCATCTGGATACATACGACCCGAAACCAGATGCTCCGTTAGAGTATCGTGGCCCGTTCGCTGCAATACAAACCAGGACGAACGGCTTGAGAGTCTCGGAGTTGTTGCCGCGTCACGCAGCAATCTCCGACCGTTTCACAATCCTTCGCTCGATGTCGCATTCGGGTGGCGGACATCCGGCAGGATCTCTCCAACTCTTGTCTGGTGACACAGATCCTCAGGATAAACTGAAGCCGGTCTTACCCGACCTGATGAGCGTCGCGCATCGGTTGCGTTACGATCCGCATCGATCCCTTCCGAACTACGTCGGGGTGAACCCGATTGTCCGCTACGACAACTTCAATATCGCTGGCCCCGCTTATTTGGGAGAAACTTATGCACCATTCGCCGTAACTGGCGATCCCAACGCACCGAATTTCCGCGTGCCAAACATCGGCTTAGCCGACAGCGACGAGAAAGAGCGATTCGCCGGGCGATCCAAACTCCACCGCAGTTTCACGTCGCTCCGTCGCGACCTCGATCGATCCTCGCCGACAGCGGGTATGGATACGTTTCAAGAACAGGCCTTGAACTTGCTTACCAGCCAAGAAGCGGCACGAGCATTCGACCTGAATCTCGAAAGCCCGAAACTCCGGGACCGCTACGGACGCAACACGTGGGGACAACAACTGCTCATGGCACGGCGGTTGGTGGAAGCGGGCGTGGAGATTGTAACAACCGAGCTGTCGGGTCCGTTATGTGGACGGGTCCAGAATTGGGACGATCACGCAGTCAATCATCACGTTTTTGATGCGTTGAAGCACCGCGCGCCGTATTACGATCGGGCGGTTACGGCACTAATCGAAGACGTTACCGATCGCGGACTCAGCAAACGTGTGTTGGTCGTTGTGACGGGAGAATTCGGACGCACTCCAAAGATATCCTACGTCGCAAGTAGTGGTGCGGGCGTGGCCAGCGGCGCGGAGGGGACCATGCAACCCGGTCGCGACCACTGGCCACGAGCCAATTCGATGCTTTGGGCGGGTGGCGGCATCCGAACGGGTCGAGTCATCGGAGCGACCGATCGATTCGGCGAAGAGGTGGCCGATCGTCATGTCGGCCCACAAGACTTCCTCGCGACGATTTACCATCATCTCGGTATCGACTACGAAAACGTAACTCTCCCCGATCAAACCGGTCGGCCGATCCATATCGTTCAGCACGGCAAAGCAATTCCCGAGTTACTCAACACTTTGTAGCAGGATGCGACGAATTATTGTCGTGTCGTTTACTTTGCGGCTTTGGGTGAGATCATTTCACCTCGAAAATCCCCATCTGCGTGGGCGTGCCGTGTTCTGCGTGTTCGGGGCCGATGCCTTGGAAACGGACGGTGTAGCCGAAGCGGGTGGCGATGGTGTTGGCCCACGTCTGGAATTGTTCGCGTGTCCACTCGAAGCGGTGGTCGGTGTGCCGGAATTCGCCGGCCGGTAGCGTTTCCCAGACGGCGTTGTATTCCGCGTTCGGCGTCGTTAGTACGATCGTACGCGGTTTGGCGAACTCGAATACGACGCGCTCGAATGCTTTCAGACGCGGCGGATCGAGGTGTTCGATCACCTCGACGATGCTCGCGGCATCGTAGCCTTCGAGCCGCTTGTCGCGGTACATCAACGAGCCGTGAAGCAGTTTGATCCGGCTCGCTTGGTTGTCGGATAATTGCTCCAACTTCAAACGAGCCGAGGCGATTTCCAGACAGCGTATCGAGACATCCAGCCCGACGATTTCCGTGAACTGCTTCTCTTTCATCAGTCGGCGAAGCAACTTGCCTTCGCCGCAACCGAGGTCGAGCACTCGCATCGCCCCACTCGATTTCAGCACCTCAAAAACCGCCATCAACCGTTGATCGTTCAACCGCGGCGTAGCATTCCCTTCATCCTTCACCTCTCCCGCTTCTTCTTTCATCCCTTCGCCTTCATCCTTCAGCCCTTCGGCGTCATCTCTCAAAAGCTGGTGTATGGCCGAGCGGTACAGGCTCTGCTGGAAGCGAAGGTAACGGCGAACAATTTCGTCTTTCTCGGGGTGTTTTGCCAGCCAGCCTTCGCCTTTCCGCAATAGGTTTTGGATTTCTTGCTCGCCGACGTAGTAATGTTTGCGGGCATCGAAGACGGG
>JAYSKW010000933.1:0-2261 GCA_043726085.1 Limnoglobus sp. | reverse complement strand
CGGTGGCAGTATGGAGACGCGGAATTCGTTCCTGGGGAACGCGGCCGCACTGCAAGCCAAGGGCGTGTCGGTGACGATTTGCACGAGCTACGAAGGCTATGTGCCGAAACAGCGAAACCTGCGACTGGAAGCGGGTGTCGCGGCCGCGAACGGCCTCGGCCACGAAGGCGCAATGCGGGCGATCACGATCGATGCCGCGAAACTCCTCGGCATCGCGGACAAGTACGGCAGTATCGAAGTCGGCAAAGTGGCGGACATCGTGCTGTACGACGGCGACCCGTTCGAGCCAACCACGCACGTGACGCACACGATTCTCAACGGCAAATTGCGGTTCGATCGTGCGGAGTATTTGAAGCTGCCGTTCGAGCGCCGCATCCTGCCGATCATCAGCGGCGGGGGGGGCGTCGGCTGCTGTCTGGGGATTTGGTGAACCGTATTAAGAGCCGCCGGGTTCATCCTGGAAGTCTCATAATAAAAGTCTCCCACCGGGATAACCCGGTGGGAGACTCGTATTGGCTCGTAGCAGTTACTTCTTCAACTCGACCTTCACTTTGTGAACGTACAGGTTGCGGTCGAATTCGTTTTCCTTGTACACGTCGTTCGTGAAGGCGATGCTCAACTTCACGTCGCCCTTCTTCAGTTTCACTTTGAAGGGATATTCCTTCGCATCGACCGTCGCGAGTTCGAATTTTTCCTTCACGACTTCGTCGCCGACTTTCACCGTCATTGCGGCGTTCTTTTTCTCGGCCGCATCGCACGAGGCTTCGATGAGGATGTTGTACTCGCCATCTTCAAGAACCTTGATCGTGGCTACGGCGGTGCCGTTGCTATAGAAATTGATCTTGCCGTCGGCATCGTTGAGTGTGACGCCATCGTCGTTGTTTGCGTAATCCGATTTGAGCTTGAAATCCTTGAGTTCGATGCTGATCGCATCGGCTGCGACCGCAAAACCGACACCCGCGACCACGACGGCCATTGCCGTTAGAAACAGACGACGGAACATGGGAGACACCTTTCGCAACGAGGAGAGAAAACGGGCGAATGCCCACCGACGCCAGACATGGACAGCCATAGTTTAGGCGCGAGCGGGCCGAAAGGCGAATCGGGAAGTATCGAGACTCATTGCGGAGATGTTTTCAGAAACGCGAGTAGATCGGCATTGAGCCTGTCCTTATGCGTGTCGGCGAGGCCGTGCGATCCGCCCGGATAGACCGTCAGCGTGGCGTTCGCGACCAGTTTCACAGCGAGCTTCGCCGACGCATCGATCGGCACCATCTGATCGTCGTCGCCGTGAATGATTAGCGTTGGCACGTCGAATTTCTTCAAGTCTTCGGTAAGGTCCGTTTCGGAGAAGGCTTTGATGCAGTCGTACTCGTTCTTGAGTCCGCCCATCATCGCCTGCATCAGGAAGGCATCCTTCATCCCTTGCGAGACTTTGGAACCCCAACGATTCGCACCGTAAAACGGTTCGATCATCTCCTTGAAAAACTGCGCACGATCCGCACGGACACCCTCGCGAATTTCGTCGAATTTTTCGATCGGCAAGCCGATGGGATTCGCCTTGGTCTTGAGCATCAACGGCGTCACCGATCCCAACAACACCGCCTTCGCAACTCGCGCGGTCCCGTGACGACCGATGTAGCGAGCCACCTCGCCGCCCCCGGTCGAGTGACCAACCAGCGTGGCACCTTTCAGATCGAGGATATTGATCAACTCAGCCAAGTCGTCGGCATACGTGTCCATGTCGTTACCGTGCCACGGCTGGCTTGAGCGGCCATGCCCGCGGCGATCGTGGGCGATACAACGATAGCCGTGTTCGGCGAGGAACATCATCTGCGATTCCCATGCATCCGAACTCAGCGGCCAGCCGTGACTGAAGACGACGGGCAAACCGGCACCCCAGTCTTTGTAATAAATCTGCGTGCCATCTTTCGTGGTGATCGTGCTCATCGTCGTGCCCTCCGGTGTTAGTGTTTACACCATACGCAGAGCAAGAAATATGCCAACGATTCAACGAGCTACCGGGCTTGTCTCGGTGGGGCAATCATACACCGATACGATCCGTAGTTGGGAGTTGTGAGTGGATCGTTGTTAGTGGTACCCGGAGTTCGCATCTTTCCGCTGCTATTTTCGCTGGTATATTATCTGTTGGACTGCCTCCATTCACTCTGGCGTTTTAGGTGCGTATCATGGGCGAAACACGAAACACGATCCCGTCTGCCGAGGCTAAAATGAGCGGGGCCGACATCCTCGTTCAAAGC
>JAYSKW010000932.1:0-1189 GCA_043726085.1 Limnoglobus sp. | reverse complement strand
TTCCAACTTGTTCAAATCGGTGATGAGCTTGTACACTTTCGTCGCATCTTTAATTCGGACGGCGTAGAGCAATTCGATGTGCGTTCCCTGTTTCGTTGTGCCGGTCGAAAGCGTGTCCCATTTCGCCAAAAACGCTTGGAACGTAGGGAAGAGCGTCGTTTCCGGGGTGAAGCCGATGGCGAGCTTCACCGTGATCTCCGCGTGCTCGGAGGTTTTCGATTTCGGATCGAGAATCGTCATCATGTAAGCCGCGACACCGACGATCGGCAGCGCCAACAGCGCGAGTTCGATGTAGCCGGCACCAGCCGCCATGCCCAGCGTTACGGCGAAGATCACGAAGGCACTATCGGACGCATTTTCGACGACGGTACGGAATCGCACGATGGCGAGAACGCCACCCAGCCCGAAGGCTCGTGCCACATTGCTACCGATGACGATGGTGACGATGCAGATCAGTACCGAAAGCAACACGCAAGTGGTCGGCATCGAGCGGTAGTTGTCCCGCTGCCGACCCAGGGTGACGACGTAAACGGCGGCGACGGCGAACCCGCAAAGCAGGCCGAAAAGAACCCGGGCGAGGAGCCGTTTCATGGGTATGGGAACAACATCCTCGCCAAAGATCAATCGCAATTCCTCCATCATCAGTCGCCTTTCTTTGTCGCGGTGATTTCCAACAGGTATTTGCGCCGTTGTTCGGCGAACGCCCGCACCGGCATTTCCCGGCCGCGACCATCGGTGGGTGAATCGGCACTCAGCCGCAAAAATTGCTCGGTTGTTCCGAGCTTCTTCGTATCGGCTTCCAGTTCATTCTCGATCAACTTACGCAAATCGGCGACGACCGGCCCCAGAGTCTTCCAATCGAGCGACTTTTCAGCGATGGTGCGCACGTCCGCGAGGTACTTGGCCTTGAGCGAAGGCACTGCGAGCAGTTTGCTGCGGAGCGGTTTGCGGGCATCGCTCAAGCCGACGAGCGGATCGAGTTCGACCCTTTGGACGTTGCCCATTCCGTCACCACCACCGCCGCCGGGGCTAGCAGCGCCGGGGCCGAATGCCACATCCGCCGGTCGATCTTTCATCTCTTTGAAGGCTTTGCGTTGATCCTCGGTGAACAGCGTCAACAGTTTCTCGTCGGTTTCTTTCTGGAGCTTCCCGAGTTCCTTCTTTTGCTCGGCCGTCAGTCTTAGCGTTT
>JAYSKW010000931.1:0-6402 GCA_043726085.1 Limnoglobus sp. | reverse complement strand
CCGATCACCACGACGCTCGAAAGCGAAGGTTTGACGTACGAAGTCGAGTACAAAAAAGTGACGAAAGACGGCGAGCCACGCATCTTCACGCACGTTCACATCTTCGGCACTTTCCATATGGAACTGACGGTTTACGCTGAGAACCAAGCCCATTACGTGTTCAAGTCGTCGATTACCGGGAAGGGCATCGAGCGGGCTTCGATTGCGGAACTCGAAGCGTTGATGCGCGAAGAGTATCCGGGTTGGAACCTCGATGAGGCACTCGAAGAAGAACGGCAAACCGTCGATCCGTACCAACTCTTTCGCTTGCTGTTACTGCCGCTCGAAAGCGTTCGGCAAAGTGCGGTTTGGCACCCCGAAGGCGATGTGCTTTACCACACGCTGCAAGTGTTTGAACTCGCAAAAGACGCGCGGCCGTGGGACGAAGAGTTCCTGCTCGCGGCGCTGTTGCACGATGTCGGGAAGGGCATCGACCCCGGCGATCACGTCGGCGCGGCACTGCAAACGCTCGATGGCTTGCTCACCGAACGAACTGCATGGCTGATCGAGAACCACATGCTCGCGCACGACTTCAAAGCGAATCGCCTCGGGGCACGCGCGAAGCACCGCCTCGAAACGCACGAGGAATTTGAAGACCTGATGTTGTTGAACGAGTGCGACACCGGCGGCCGCGTACCCGGCGCAATCGTCGGCACCGTCGACGAAGCCTTGCAGTTCATCAAAGACGTGGAACAATCGAATCGCGGAAAGTGAAGCGCACACGGACGAGCGGAGATTCGTATTGTTCCCAATTAGCCGCGCCGCGTAGTCTTCGGAGCGAAGCGCGGGCTCGGCGTATCGACTAACAATGTTTCTTGCGACGGTTCGCGCCCCGCGCTTCGCTACGCAAAGCCTACGCGGCGCGGCTAGTTCCGATCACATTTTTGCGAGGTTGTCGAACAATCGCACGAGTGATGCCATCAGTTTTTTGAAGTCGCCTTCGTGCAAACTTTCGTTCGGTGCGTGGGCGTTGCTGGCGGGGTCTTCGATGCCCAACAGGAGCGCGGGTGCGCCGCCGAAGAGTTCCGCAAGCGGGCCGACGAAGCCGATCGAGCCACCGCAACCGATGCCGACGGGGGCGCGGCCGAAGCCGTTGCGGAGCGCGTCCATTGCGGCCTCGAATGCGGGGCCGTTCGGGTCGGTCATCCACCAATCGCAACCGGCACCGAGTTGTTTCACCTTCACTTCGGCACCGTACGGCGGGTTCGTTTCGAGGTACGCTTTCATCTGCGCAACGACGTCCGCAGGCTTCTGATCGGGCACGATCCGGCAACTGACGATCGCCGATGCGGTCGGTAGCACCTGGTTCGATGCACCTTTGATCGTGCTCGCTTCTTGGGCGATCACCGTGGCCGAGGGGCGACGCCAGGTTTGTTCGTAAACGCCGGTGCCGGTTTCCATCGCGAAGTTCGCCGACGGCACGACGCCGAGTTCCTTGCGGAACTTCGCATCGTCCCACGGTAGTTTCCGGAACGCGGCCCGTTCTTTATCGGTCAGTGGCCGCACGCTGTCGTAGAAGCCGGGAACGGGCAGTGGCTGATTCGGTGCGAACAGCTTCGACAGCACGACATTCAGCGCCAGTGCCGCATCGGGGACGGCACCGCCCGCCATGCCGCTGTGTACTGGCATCCGTGCGGTCGTCACTTCGACCATCAGCGCGACGATGCCACGCAGCGAGTACGTGATGCACGGTAAACCGACTTCGATGTTCTCCGTGTCGCAAACGACGATGACGTCGGAATGGATCTTCTTTTTGTGCAGTTCAAAGAAATTCAGCAGGTTCTTCGAGCCGATTTCTTCCTCGCCTTCGACGACCATCTTGATGTTCACGGGAAGCTGGTTCGATGTCTTGCGATACGCCGCAATCGCCCCGAGGAATGCGGAGATCGCGCCTTTATCGTCGGCGGCACCGCGTGCGAACAGGCGGCCATCGCGCCGCGTGAGTTTCCACGGGTCCGACAGCCATTGCTCGATGTAATTCACCGGTTGCACATCGTGGTGTGCGTACAGGAACACCGTCGGTTTGCCGGGTGCGTCGAGCCATTCGCCGTAAGCGTATGGCAGCGAATTCCCGACCTTGATCGCTTCGACGTTGTGCAGTCCGGCCTCGCGCATCATGTCGCAAGTCAGCGCCGCCGTGCGTTCGATTTCGGTTTGATGTTCGCCATCGGTGGAAATGCTCGGCACCGCCACGAGGTTTGAAAGCCCGCCGATGATCGCTTCGTGGTTCTTCGTCAGCCAGTCGAGTGCAGCCTGCATCAGTACATTCCTCTTGGGTTTATCGATGAATCTACTTTACCGCGAATCGCCCATCGGGTAAACCGAAGGATCGAAGAGTTTCGCACGAGACGTACCATGACGCCGAGTACACCGACATCGAACGGACGCGGCCTCTACTTCAGCGGCTGCCTCGGCTTCGCGATCTTGTCGATCGTGCTGGCCGGCGTCATCTACTGGATGACTGGGGGTTTCATTGGCCGAACGATGGCGCGGAGCGCTGGTTCCGATTTGCTAAAATCGCAAGAGGACGCTTGGAACAAAGGCGATCTCAATGGCTTTCTCGCCACGTACCGCATGTCGGACGACGTCACGTTCTTCGGTGGCGGCGCGGCGACTAAGGGTTGGGCGGAGATTCTCGAACGCTACCAGAAGAGATACGGCGGTCCCGATAAAAGGATGGGTCAACTCAAGTTCGAGGATGTGCAAGTCGAAGTTCTCGCCTACGATTCCACACTCGTTCGCGGTCGTTGGGTCGTCAGCGACAACGGACAATCGAAGGGCGGCTTATTTACGATCGTCCTTCGCAAAGGATCAGATGGCTGGAAAATTATCCACGACCACACCTCCTCCGATACACCGTAATTTTCAAAACCGATCTCCATACCCCTTCGAGGTTCGTTCGCATGTCACTCTCTCGCCGTTCGTTTCTGGCTGCCACCGGTGCGGCCACACTCGCTGGTATCGCACGTGCAGAAACGCCGAAAGGGGCTAAGTTTCAACTCGGCCTCGTGACTTACAACGTCGTGCAGTCGTGGGATCTGCCTGCGATCTTGAAGGTATGTCAGGCGAACGGTATTACGGCGGTCGAGTGTCGCACGACGCACAAACACGGCGTCGAACCGAAGTTGACCGCCGACGAACGCAAGACCGTCAAACAGCAATTCGCCGATGCCGGCGTGAAGTTCTGGGGCAGTGGCAGCATCTGTGAGTTTCACGCGGCAGACAAATCCGTGGTGGCGAAGAACGTCGAAGACTGCAAGAAGTTCGTGCAACTCGTTGCCGACCTCGGTGGCAAAGGCGTGAAGGTTCGCCCGAACGGCGTGGCGAAAGGCATGACCGTCGAAGCCGCTTGCAATCAGATCGGCGAGGCACTGAAGTTGTGCGGCAAAGTCGCCGCCGATGCGGGCGTCGAAATCTGGGTAGAAGTTCACGGAGCCGTGACCGCGATACCCAAAAACATGAAGGCGATCATGGACGATTGCGGGCACAAATCGGTCGGCGTCACTTGGAATTCAAATCCCACCGACATCGTCGATGGTTCGATTGCCGAAGGTTTCGAGTTGCTGAAGCCGCACATTAAATCGTGCCACATCAACGATCTCACCAACGACAAAGCCGGCAAGTACCCGTACCGCGATCTGTTCCAGCGCTTGCAAACCATCGGCTACGACCGCTACACGCTGTGCGAAGTCGGCAAATCGTACGACGTCGAGACCGGCACGCAGTTCCTGAAAGAGTACAAGGCAATGTGGTCGGAGTTGGTGAAGGGTTGAAATCGAAAAGAGATTTAACCGCTGAGGGCGCAGAGTTCGCGGAGAAAAGAAATCATGAGGATTTACTCCGTGCTTTCTGCGAACTCTGCGGTTAAAAATTCTTTGCTGGAGGGTTACGCTTTACCAACTTGGTTCGTCGTGGAAGTGGCCGCCGGTAGCTGTTTCGGTCGCGGTTTTACTCCGCGATTTCACGACGGCTTCGGCGAGTTCGAGATCGTCCTTCGTCGTGATTTTGAAGTTCGTTGCACTACTGGCAACGACGTAGACCGCGTGGCCAATCGCTTCAATCAGTTGCGCATCATCGGTAATTGCGGCACCAAGCTGGCTGCGTTTCGCGTACGCCTCGACGAGCCAATCGCGGCGGAAGACTTGCGGAGTCTGCGCTTGCCAGAGTCCCTGTCGCGGCACCGTGTCGAGGATCCGCAATGATTCTACATCGACCTTTTTCAGCGTATCGGCCACCGGTACCGCAAGCATCGCGGCCCCGTGGTGTCGTGCCGCCGCGAACACCGAGTCGATCTGCGATGCCGTCACCAATGGCCGCACCGCATCGTGAACGGCGACGTAATCGACATCGTCGGGTATCCGTGCCAGCGCGTTCGCCACCGACTCGAAACGTTCCGAACCGCCTGCAACAATCTCCGCATTCACGAATGCCAACAGGTGCCCGAACCGCCCGCGAAACGTGTCGGTGTCTTCCGGTGAAATGACGATGTATACCCGCGAAACATCGCTGCGAGTCCAAAACAACTCGGCGGAACGCTGCCAAATCGGACGGCCATCTAGCCCGACAAACGGCTTCTTTTCCAGCCCACCGAACCGCGACGACTGACCCGCAGCCGGGATGATAACGGCAAACGACGACATGTTGGCAGTCTCACTTTAACGCGATTAATAAACAGAAACCTGGCGAATTAAACTGGCACGTCCTTCAACGATTGTTGCCAGTTCAAAAGGCTCGATCGCCACTCGTTCCACATCGTTTCTTGCTCGGTTAAGAGTTGTTCCACGCCGTGCGCGTGTTGCTCCATCGCGTCGAGTTTCGCGTCCCATGCGCCGTGCAGTGCCGTCACCGTTGGCAAAGAATCGTCGTCGCGATGTACCGGTTTCAGCGTGGCAACATCCGCAGGCAAGTCGTACTTTTGTAGGTCCGTCAAGCAATTCGAGATCGCTTGTTCGATGTCGGCCAGCGTCGCGCGCCAGCCCATTTCGTTCGCGTTCATGATCGCCCCCACGATCGAGAAATCGTGCCTTCCCCCGAAAGCACGCACGTCAATAGCGAATGTTCGCCGCGAAGGGGAGAGCAATTAATCGGCAGCTATGGGAACTGGTTTCGGTTCCACGATTGGTGGGTAGGCAAGGATGGTCGCTTTGATTTGTTCGGCGAAATTGTAGATGCCATCGACCGATTCCAGCGGGAATTTGTCGCCGTCTTTTTTCTCGTGAAAGAGCATCAAAACGAGCTTCTTCGTGTTGTTGAACATGAGCCGACAAACCGGCTTGCGGTTGTTGTCGTCGAGCAAGATGGCGCAGTAGCTTTGCGAATCGCGCATACAGACGCGGTGCGGAGCGACGATGCCGCGCAAGATCGCCCTGACGATATGGAATCCTTCGATCTCCTCTGCGGTTGTCACGATTGCGCTCTCGGCTTCGACTTCCGATTCCGCAACTATTACAGACTCCGGTGCCATTGCACCCTTCAGCCGGTCGTTGATCCGCTCGCTGAGCAACTGCTCGAACGCCCGCTTCGTGATCGCCGTAAATTGGTCGAGTACCGGTTGGGTAAACTTGCGGCTGCCGATCAAGTCTGCCGCCAGCAGCCGGACGAATTTCTCGTCTGGAGTATCCATCCACTCTGCGAGTCGATTCTGGATGGCAGTCGTGTACTTCAAGTCGTTCGCCGTGTTCAGAATCGTGTCGAGGTCGAACGCTGACTTCGCAAACTTTTTCAGTTCTTCGACATCGCGCTCTTTGAAATCGAGAATGTTGAACTCGAAGAACGGCGTTTCGTCCATCTTGTTCGGTTGTTCTAAGTCCGTGAAGAACCTATATACGAGTCCGTTCGTCAAGACACCGAAACGAGCCTCCGTAACGTGAAAATAGCGGAAGAGTTGTCCGGCGTGGTTAATGCTTAAATCCGCACCTGCCTTCTTACACTCGAATAAAATGATGGGCTTGTCGTTTTGCAAGATCGCGTAATCGACTTTCTCGCCTTTCTTGGTACCGACATCTGAGACGAGTTCTGGAGTCACTTCTAGTGGATTGAAAACATCGTAACCGAGAATCTGGATGAACGGCATTACCATCGCATTCTTGGTGGCTTCTTCCGTTTGCACCCGATCCCGAGTATTGGCAATACGGGCCGAAAGATTGCGCAGATGATCGATGAAGTCCATGGGGCGTCTCTTTAGTTAGTTTGGATTGGGTGAATTCAGGGTAATCGACTCAATCACAGAATAGTTACCTTTTATCAAAATGCAATCCATCGTTTTTTGAACCAAATCGTCGACCGCGTGTCGCGATCCAAACGTACGTGCATAACACGAGCGAAAAGTACAGCATGAAGAGTGTTGCCAGTAGCATCCCGCCC
>JAYSKW010000930.1:0-2580 GCA_043726085.1 Limnoglobus sp. | reverse complement strand
GTCTGTGGCGTCTGCGGCATGATCTACGCGCTACCACTGCTGTTACTATTGCGCGATGCGAAACGCGACCCAATTTCGACGGTTTCGCTCTCGCCACGGGCGAGCGTTGGTTTACTGGCACGGAATCGCTCGTTCATTTTGATGGTGCTCTACTTCACGTTGCCCGCGCTCGCCGGGTGGGTGATCCGCGACTGGATGCCCGCGATCTTGAAACAGCAATTTAACATCGGGCAGGGGCAAGCGGGAGTCGCCGCCACGCTGTATTGGCAGGTGGCTGCGATTGTCGGCGCGCTCTGCGGCGGCTGGCTGGCAGACCGCTGGATGCGACATTCGATACGCGGGCGAATCTACGTCAGCGCCATCGGCATGGGCTGCATCATCCCGGCGATGTTCGGCGTCGGCAACGCGAACACGCTCGGTATCGCCATCGCGTTCCTCATCCTCTTCGGCATCGGCTGGGGCTTCTTCGATGGCAACAATATGCCGATCCTCTGCCAAATCGTCCGACCCGAACAACGTGCCACCGGCTACGGCATCATGAACTTCGTCAGCATCAGTTGCGGGGGCCTCGCCGACTGGGGGTTTGGCATCCTGCGCGACCAACAGGTGCCGCTGAACGTCATCTTCGGCGCGTTCGCCAGTCTCGCGGTGCTATCCGTGGCACTCGTCCTGATGATACGCCCGAAGCCCGACCTTACCGGGTGAATACGATAAACAATAACTCTTTACACAAGGTGCAACTATGGGCGAGCGCGAACAGCGGTTGGTGGCGGCAGGGTTTCCACTCGAACGGGGGCCGAAGGAAGGGCCGGTCATCGACCTGCTCGCGGTGCTCGGCACCACGGTCTATGCTTCGGGGCAAGTCCCGTACGACAACGGCGTGCTGACGAGCAAGGGCAAAGTTCCGTCACAAGTATCGGTTGCGGACGCAACGACGGCGGCCGCGCTGTGTGCCGCGAACATCCTGCGTGCCATCGTCGTGAAGCTCGGCTCGCTGGATAAAATCGCGCGAATCGTCCGCGTGACGGGCTACGTGAACGCCGATCCCGATTTCGAGGATTGCCACTTGGTGATTAACGGCGCGACGAATTTGTTCAAGGAAGTCTTCGGCCCCGAAGCTGGGCGACACGCCCGCACCGCACTCGGCATGGGCCAACTCCCGCTCGGCACCAGCGTCGAAGTGGAAGCGATCTTCGAACTGCAAGCGGGGTGACCGACGACGACGCGGTCCATCGAGAGCCGCTCAGGCGAAGCCGACGCTCAGCAAGTAATCGCGCGCCATCGCGGAGTATTCGGCGCTGGGACGTGCCACGTCGCGAAGGGTGTCTTCCGTTTCTCTCAATTTACGCGAGGCACTCGATGAAGTCGATTTGCGCAGTTCGACAGTCAACTTCCAGGTTATGACGATCAGCCTGAGATGTGCACTTCGATGTTCGTTCAAGGCCTCGCGTTTCAAGCCGAGCGACTGAATCGTCTGTTTGCCGTGTGAGTTACCATTTACCGCGAATGGCACATGTTTCCGAAACCGAATGAAGTCCGATGGGTATTGTGAAGTGGGATCGATGAAGAGAGGTTGTTCATCGGCCAAATTGTCCGTTGCAGACTTTGCACGACGATTCGGGTTCGCCAACGGGAACAGATTGCCCTTGTGTCGACTGTTACAGAGTTCGCAACTGAACAGCAAATTCTCCCACGTATAGGCGAGCCAGAAATAGCCGGGTTTGTTTAACATGTCGTTCGTCGATTGTCTGTAACCGGCCTTCGGTCGATAATGCTCGATGTGCCCATAACTGATGTGTGTCACTTTGGCTTCGCAAAACGCACACTTCCCATGTTGTGCAATGGACAGTGCCGTTTTCACGTCCGGATCGGCGTAGATTTTCGCTAAAAACTCTTTGCTCTTGAGAGGGATGCTGGGCGATGTCTGAACGCGAGCCTTTAATTTCGCATTCGCGAGGGTTCCCTTCGTCGTCAGTATCGATGGTGTTGCTGGGCGTTGAATCGATATCATTTCTTCAACGCTTTCTCTTTCTTTAACAGGTCCAGAGATTCCTGAATATCCTTCATCATTTGATTTTGCAGTTTCGACTCGCCGAATGGGAGTTCGCCGATCTCGGCTTCGAGTTCTTCCAGTTTCTTCTCGTCCGCTTTTGTTAGTTTCGCTTTGCCGAGAATCTTGTCGCGCTCGGCGATTTGCTTTGCGATCTGCGGTGGTCGTGCGGAGTCTAACCCGAACAAGTCGCTCGTCAGAATCTGATCGACGCGCCAGTTGCGGATGTAGTCGACGTCGTTGTCGATGATGACCTGGTCGCCGTCGCGGCGGAGGACGGCGAGGTTTGCATCGGCGGCGGCCTGCGCGATGAGCGGGCTGTGGGCTGTGGCGATGAACTGCGTGTTGGGGAAGAGTTTCGTCAGGCGGCCCATTAACTCGCGTTGCCACTTCGGGTGTAGGTGCAAATCGATTTCATCAACGAGTACGACTGCCGGTTCGGCGAGCGGGTTCTCGCTGTACGGGTAGCGTTCGACCATGCGGCTTGCGAAGTCCGCCACCCACGTGGCCAGCGACTGATAGCCGTAGCC
>JAYSKW010000929.1:0-1258 GCA_043726085.1 Limnoglobus sp. | reverse complement strand
TCGCTCGGTGCGAAGGCGGTGCTTTACGAACTGTTCAGCTTCAACCCGGCCACGCTGAAACTGTACGTCGACCTCTGCGCGGGCAGCCCGTTCTTGTGTGGGCTGATGATGAACAACCCAGGCATGATCGACGAATTGCTCGATAGCCTCGTGCTCGATCAACCGCGTTCGGCGGACGAACTGCGAACCGAACTCGCGGAATTACTTCGTGGCGCGACCGACCCCGATCCGATTTTGCATAGCTTCCAAGACAAGGAACTCCTGCGCATCGGCGTCCGCGATCTGCTCGGGAAAGCGCCGATCCGCGAGACGACGGCGGGGTTGAGCGACATCGCCGAAACGGTGCTGAACGCGGTGATCGACTTGCAAGAACCGCAGGTTCGTGCGCGTTACGGCATTCCGTCGATCGCGCGAGAAAGTGGCGAGGTGGTGCCGTGCCCGTACGTCGTTCTCGGCATGGGCAAGCTCGGTGGCCGCGAGATCAATTACCATAGCGACCTCGATTTGCTACTGATTTTCCAGGACGACGGCGCGACCGTGGCACCCGACGCGGATACGCGAATCGAAGTGACGACGAACTACCATGCCTTCACCGATCTCGCACAGAAAGTGATTCAGGCGACGACGCGAAACGGCCCGATGGGGCGACTGTATGCCGTCGATATGCGGTTGCGTCCGACGGGGAAATCGGGCAGCCTCGTCGTTCCATTAACGGAGTTCGCACGCTATTTCCGCGAGGAAAACAGCCAGCCGTGGGAACGCCAATCGCTCACCCGCGCCCGCGTATTGCGCGGCGATGCGACGTTTGCCAACGAAGTCCTCGCCACGATTCGCACGGCGATCGTCTCGCAGCCGTGGCAACCCGATGTCGTCATGGAAATTCTCGCGATGCGAACGAAACTCGAAGCCAACGGGCGCGGCAGCCTAAAACGCGCCGCCGGTGGCTTAGTCGATGTCGAGTTTCTCGTGCAGGCGATGCAACTCAAACACGGCGAAGCGTACCCGCAGATCATGCAAGCGAATGTCTGGGATGCGCTCGAATCGCTACGGGTAACGGGGCTGTTATCGCCCGAAGATGCGGACGTGTTGCGCGACGGATATTCGTTCTTGCGATTGGTCGAGGCGAAATTACGAATGGTGGCGGATCGCCCGCTGACCGTGGTGCCGGACGCGGAGGACGATCGCGAAAAGCTAGCCCGCCGATTGGGATTCGAGGCGGGCGAAGGGCTTACCGCGGGTGTTCGATTCACGACGGAGC
>JAYSKW010000928.1:0-1484 GCA_043726085.1 Limnoglobus sp. | reverse complement strand
CCTCGCGAAATCGCGGGTGATGCCACAATCGGTTCGGCAACAGATCGCGGGCGTCGTGGTGAACATTCGCCCGAACGTCTCTCGCCGCGATTTCGACGATCTCAAAGCCACATTAACGAACGCAATCCGTCACGGCCCCACATCGCAAAATCGCCACCAACACCCAGACTTTCGTGCCTCCCTCACCGGCAAAGTCGCACACGTAGCGATGCTCAACCCCTTCCGCGCGATGCGGTTATATGCGATACTCGATCGTATTTCCTGGAATACGTCTTCAGCCATCAGCGATCAGGTGTCAGCCGATCCAAGCATCGGTATGTAGGGCAACGCACACCTGCGGTTTTTGACGTTTTACATACAACGAACGATTCGCGAATGCTCGAACAATATTTGGAAATCGTTCATGCCTACTAGTGACCTTATCGTTAGCGTCTCCGGGATTCGTGGTATCATCGGCGACAGCCTGACACCCGATGCCGCAGTGCGGTTTGCCTGTGCGCTCGGCACGTACATGAAGGGCGGCAAAATCATCCTCGCGCGCGATAGTCGGGCGAGCGGGGACATGCTGCGGCACGCGATTCTCGGTGGGTTGTTTGCCACCGGTTGCCGCGTCGAAGATATCGGCATCGCACCAACGCCCACGGTCGGGATCGCGGTTCGGCAATTGCAAGCAGCGGGTGCGATCCAGATCACGGCGAGCCATAACCCGTCGCCGTGGAACGGCCTCAAAATGTTCGGCGCAGATGGTGCCGTGCTACCGGCCGCGAAAGGGCTGGAGATCAAAAAACTATTTGAAACACTGGCATTTCGATTGTCGTCGTGGAACGAAATGGGCAGCGTCGGCGTGCCACCGGACGTGCAAGCCGAACATGCGGAGATGGTTCTCGAACACGTCAGCGTAGCTACGGTGGCGGGCGGGCAGTTCCGCGTATTTCTCGATGGCAATGGCGGGGCAGGGGGGCCGCTCGGTGCGAAACTCCTTACCGACCTCGGCTGCGAAGTCGTGCAGCATAATTGCGAAGCGAACGGCATCTTCGCACACGAACCCGAGCCGACGCCCGCGCACCTCGTCGATGTCGCACCGTGGGTCAAACAAACCGGGTCGCACATCGGTTTCGTCCTCGATCCCGATTCGGATCGGCTGTCGATCATCGACGAAACCGGCATGTGCATCAGCGAGGAAATTACGCTCGCACTCGCCGTAAAGTATCGACTACGCCAACAACGCGGCCCCGTTGTCGTGAACATGTCGACATCGCGAATGTCCGAAGATATCGCGACGTTCGCCGGTTGCGAGTTCCATCGCTCCGCCGTCGGGGAAGCGAACGTCGTCGAGAAAATGCGTGCCGTACAAGCGGTCATCGGCGGCGAAGGCAACGGCGGCGTGATCGATCCGCGCGTCGGTTGGGTCCGCGATCCGTTCATCGGTATGGCACTTATCCTTAGCTTGATGGCGGAGGAAAAGAAGTCGCTCAGCGAGATCG
>JAYSKW010000927.1:0-2516 GCA_043726085.1 Limnoglobus sp. | reverse complement strand
ACGACGAAACCCCACTGGGGATTACCGATGATTACCCGAATGCCGATGGCCCGACGCCCCGGCCTGACCCTGACCGAAGCCCTCGTTGCGATGTTCGTCGCCGCGCTCGGCATGATCTCACTGCTGACGCTGTTCCCGCTCGGTGCCTTGCAAATGGGCCAAGCGCTGAAGGACAGCCGTACCGCCGAAGCCGCCCGCCAAGCGGACTCGTTGATGCGCAACTACTGGCGCGACGCCGTAGAGAAGGGCAACGATCCGAACCTGTTTACCTGGATGAACGATCCGGAAAACGGTAGCACCGCGAACGGCAGCCCGAAGGTGACGTCGGGCGTCAGCTACCCACTGTTCCTCGACCCGATCGGTGAGTTCTCTCAAACGGGTACCGCTAAGAGCTGGATCACCGGCGCAACGCGGTTCGGCTTACCACGTAGGAACCTCGGCTCGGGTATCACGGGCAGTTTCCAACAACGCTTGCGGTTCTGCACGTTACTCGACGACTTGACCTACGACCAAACCGGCACGGGTGCGCCGACGGCGTTGGTGCCCGTGGAACGCGGTGGCCGCTACAACTGGCTCGCGATCGTGCAACGCCCCGAGAATACGGCTCAGAATCTCGCGAACATGACGATCCTCGTGTTCGACGGTCGTGCTCCTGGCTACGCCACGCCTAACGGCGAAGCGATCTACTCGCCTTCGGCCTTGAGTAGTACATCGCTGAAATTCACATACACCGGTACACGGCCACCCGTTAGCAAGGGTCGCTGGATTGCACTGCACACGCTGATACCCGCGACAGCTGCGAATCCCACGCAGACGAACATCCTTGCCTTTTACCGTGTCGTCAGCGCCAACGACGAGGTCGCGGGCACCCTCGACATCGAATTGCAGACGCCGATTCGCAACGATCAGACGAACACGGCCGACACCCGCGTTGTGGTTTTCACCGGGTTGTCCGAAGTTTTTGAACGCCCGCAGTTGAACGGTAAGTAAGCCTCGAACATCCTCCGAACGCCAACGCCCGCAAGAGGGTCCGATGAATATTTCACGAACCGCACGAACCCGACGCCCCGGCTTTACGCTCATCGAAGTGTTGGTCGCTGCGGGCCTCTGCATGTTGATTATGGTCGTCATGACGCAGGCGTTCGCCGCCGGCCTCGACACCTTCAGCGTGCTGAAATCGACCGGCGAACTCCAAGAGCGACTCGCCACTGCGGGCAACGTGTTGCAATCCGACCTCGCCGCCACGCACCTGGAAAACCAAGTCGGCGAACCGACGCGGGTGAGCGGGATTCGCTTCGACCGCATCGGCTCCGGCGACCCTGCCGCTCGTCCGCCGATGTTCGGGTTCTTACGCATTCAGCAGGAAGCCGCAAGCACGCCGGAAGGATCGGGAGCCGACCCAGACGGTATCCCATGCACCAAGGCCGATGGAAGTGCGAACAAGGGCCACATTCTGCACATGGCGGTGAAGCTACCTGCCACGCGGCAAGATCGTGCCTTCACATTGAAGCTGCCGAACGCCTTCTGGGATAACACCGATGCTAACTACGCAACAGCACCGTACCCCGCACTCCGAGGGACTCCGTACTTGTTCAACTTGCAATCGAGCAAAAACGATTACCCCGTTCAGTGGGCCGAAGTGGCTTACTTTTTGAACCCGACATCGACTGGGACTACGGCGGGCGGCTTGCCACTATATAGCCTCCATCGTCGCATTCGCATTTTGACCTCGAACGACGATACGGGAATTTCCTGGCTAACCCTTCAGGCGACGGTAGCGGGGATGAGTTGCAATCGTGCGGTGGCACCACCCGGACAAGAGAAACTGCTGAATGGCCCCGGTAACATCGCAGTGCCGGACAACCGCCTCGGCGGGAAACTCGGCGCGCGTTCGGCAACGAGTGCCGCATCGATCGACAACTTCGCCGCGCTCGGTACCGGCGACGACATCCTGCTTTCCAACGTGATTTCGTTCGAGATTAAAGCCAACTGGGATGCGGGTCCTGGCGCGTTCTCACCCGGTTGGAATACGCCAAACGAAGTCCCGTTCGACGACCTGCCGCCGTACCAGTCGCAACCGATCAGCGCGACGTATCCGAACGGTTCGGGCAACCCGTCGTTTAGCCGTTCGGGCCTCACGGCAGCCGATCTAGCCAAGCCACGCGTCTTCGATACCTGGACGGATCGGCCCCCGCACACTAACTGGGCGCGGCCGGAGTTACTCACGAATCCCGCTGCCTCGCCACCGGCCCCGCCGATATTCGCGCCGAACCCGAGCTACCTGCCCCTTCCGATTCGCCTCAAGGCGATTCAGATCAAGCTGCGGATCTACGACCCCAAGAACAAACTGGCCCGGCAAATTACGTTGATACAGGACATGTAATTTTTGATCCCAGAGTGGTTTTGGCGCGATCGCCTACCGTCAAAATTCGACGTAAGTCGTTGCTGGGTTAGGTTGATTCCGAAATTCGGGAATGAGTCCAGGATAGGGTGGGTGGGTAGAGCGTGGAGTCAAT
>JAYSKW010000926.1:0-2015 GCA_043726085.1 Limnoglobus sp. | reverse complement strand
CAAGAAAGACAGCGACCCACGACCGAACTCGCTGGCACAACATCTCGTCGAAGTCGACACGAAGAAGCCAGTGGTGAAGGTGGTGAACGTGACGCCATCGCCGGGTGGGGCGACGGGCACGAAGGTCGAAATCGAATGGAACGCCGACGACCGAAACTTGATGCCCGACCCGATCGTTCTCGAATATGCGGACACGAAGACCGCAGAGAAATGGACCGCGATTTCCGAGCAACGGATGCCGAACTCGCGACGTTACATTTGGGAAGTCCCCGAGAAGACGCCGTACAAATTTTACGTCCGCGTTCGTGCCACCGATAAAGCGACGAACACCGGCGACGACATTTACGCCAAGGAAGTGATTATCGATTTGGATAAGCCATCGGCAACGATCGAGTACGTCAAGCCGACGGGCGGCAGCGCGCCGAACACATCGGAACGGCCGCCGTCGAAGTTGCCCGATTCGTCGAAACCCGCCGACACGGGAAGCCCAGGTATGGTCCCTCCGAGCCTGATTCCGATAGAAAAGTAAGTGCCCGTTCTTCCTCTCCGTTCATAAACTATGCGAATGGAGCGATCGGCTCCGTTCCCAACGAGATGAGGACCGCGACTGATGAATAACCGAATGCGCGACTACATGATGATCCCACCGGGAACCGGTGAGTTATCGGTCGCGAACATGATCGTCGAGATTCCCAAAGGCCGCCGAACCAAGTTTGAAGTCGATAAGGCGACCGGCCTCATCAAGATGGATCGGTACCTTTACAGTTCGGCCGTCTACCCTGGCGATTACGGTTTCATCCCGCAAACGCTGGCTGAAGACAACGACCCGCTCGATATACTCGTCATGGTCAACGAGCCGACGTTCTCCGGGTGCCTCATCGAAGCCCGCGTCGTCGGCATCTTCAAAATGCGCGATAAAGGTCAGAACGACTTCAAGATTCTGAGCGTGCCGAACAAGGATCCACTGTTCGAGAGTATGCACAAGATCGAAGACGTGCCGAAGCACTTCCTACGCGAAGTCGAGCACTTCTTCAGCACGTATAAGGTTCTCGAAGGCGTGACGATCGAGCCGCTCGGTTGGGCTTCGCACGAAGAAGGGGCCGTCGAAGTGCGATCGTGCATCGAGCGGTTCCGCAAAACGCTCGGGAATTTTTAGTCGTCCTGCGAATCTTGCTTCTTCAGTAGCTTGATGAACTCGCGCATCCAGGCGGGGTTGTCGTGCCAGGTGCGGGCGGTGACGAGGTTGCCGCTCACGACCACTTCGCGATCGACGTACAGCCCGCCGGAAAATTCGCAATCGAGTTTGCACTTCGCCACCGTCGTCACTTCCCGACCTTGAATCACGTCGGCGGCGGCGAGGATCTCGATGCCGTGGCAGACCGAAGCCACAGTCGCATTCGCGGCAAACATCGCCTTGGTCACGCGGATGAGATCGGCATCGTAACGTAGGTACTCCGGGGCACGCCCGCCGCTAATCACCATGCCCACGTAGTCGTCGGGTTCGATATCCGAGAACGCCACGTCCGCACGCATCTTGTACCCCGCAGTCTCGATAGTGATGTCCCAATCGGGGTGCCGATCGTGTTGCACGAGGTGGTAGACGCGGGCCGCCGGGGCTGCGACATCGACGATGTACCCCTCTTCGAGCAGTCGAAAGTACGGGTAGAAGGTGTCGAGTACTTCGGCGGCATCGCCGATGACGAGCATGATTTTCTTCACGGTATCGCTCCGGATAATGGCGATTGGTGCATCGGTTCGGGGAAGGTGACGCCGGCGTAAATGTCTTCGAGTGGCACTTGCACCGGCACCGATGTTAGTTCCAGTTTCGCACTGAGGCCGACGAACGCGACCAACGCCCACGAACCGTCTGGCGAACGAGTGAACCGTTCGCACATCGGCTCGTGTTGGGAAACCAGTACGTACTCCATCACCGACGCCAGTTGCTGATAGTGGTGGAACTTGGTGGTACGGTCGTAACGCTCGGTCGAATCGGACAGCACTTCGATAATGACGCG
>JAYSKW010000925.1:0-1184 GCA_043726085.1 Limnoglobus sp. | reverse complement strand
TTGTCCTCTCGCTTCGGTCGCGATTTGAAGACTTGGCTGAAATCCCACCCGGCGGATGCCACGACAATCCAATCGACCATTGATCAACTTTCCGCAGATGCGTTCGAAGCGTACCTGCGAACCCACAAGCTCAGGGGCAAATTGGCGGGAAGTTGGTCGTGCAGTGTCGGATACGATTTGCGCATCGTCTTCGACATCGAGCAAAAAGGCAATGCCGAAGAGATCGTTTTGTTAACGCTCGGCACACACGACCAAGTTTACTGAGCCAACCCATGCTGTCCCCGCTCGAACAATTCCGACGCGAACCCTGGGAGTTCGATTTCTTCTCGGCGATGCGCATCCTCGAACGGGCGCACCCTGAGCGCAAGCCAGTCGGCCTCGAGTTCCCACCGATTGAAGAAATCGTGCGGATGCGGCCACACCTCTCCATGGCGTTCCCGCCCAGCCAGATCGTCGAATACCTGCCCGCCGACGAACAACGCCCGGTGCCGATTCTCACCACCACCTTCTTCGGCCTTTACGGCATCACCGGCGTTCTGCCCACGCACTACACGCAAACTCTGATGGATCTCGTCCGCGATGTGCGCGGCCCCGAGCGACGCTCACTTCGCGATTTCTTCGATTTGTTCAACCACCGTTTCATCTCGCTCTTCTATCGTTCGTGGGAAAAGTATCGCTTCTATGTCCCGTACGAGCGCGGCGATTCGCGCGGCCCGGATGCCAACGCCGATACCTTCACCTTGGCTCTGCGCAGCCTCATCGGCCTCGGCACGCCCGGCTTCGAGAACCGGCTCGAAGTGCGCGGCCGCAAAACCACCCGCGATGTCGATACTGTGCGCTGGGGCGAATCGGCCGTCACTTCGCCGATCCTCGCCAAGATCGACGACCTCGCGCTGTTGTACTACAGCGGCTTCTTCGTACAGCGGCCACGCAACGCCAGCAACCTGCAAGCGATCCTCGCCGATTACTTCGGCCTGCCTGTTGAAGTCCAACTCTTCCGCGGGCAATGGTTGAACATTCCAGTCGAACGGCAAACGCAACTCGGCATGGGCGGCTCACTCGGAATCGATACCGTGGCGGGCGCGCGCGTGTGGAATGTCGAATCGCGCTTTCGCATCCGCTTGGGGCCGCTGCGGTACGCGCAGTTCGCCAACCTCATTCCCGACCCGGAGCCGCAGGCCAAG
>JAYSKW010000924.1:0-1790 GCA_043726085.1 Limnoglobus sp. | reverse complement strand
GTCGCGTCTCGAAGACTCGCCACGACTAGTTTTCGTGGGTATTTGCCCCCGCGCAGGCTAAAGACCTGCGGCTACCTGAGAATTAAGAATGAAGGAAGCACCTGTTTCTCAAAGTCACTAATACCCACCGCTCGCCTAAGCGGCTTCTGCCGAGGAATAGAGTCGCGTGAAGCCACGCGATTCTTCGCGTTCTACGAGGTCGAGGTACGCTTGTTCGGTTTGCATCCCGACGCTTCGGATGCAGATCAGCGTGACTTTGCTATCGAATAACACTTGGAACACTTGCGCGAGAATCGCGGTGTTCGAGACATCGTCGGTCAGTTTCAATTCGAGCCGCCGTTGTCGAAGCACCGCTTGCGTGACTTCCTTCATCGCCTTCAGCGTCGCCAGCGATTTCGCGATCGATTTTTGATCGCCTTCGAGATCGAGTTCGTAGTGGTTCTTGCGAATGCGGCCCTTCAACTCTTGCAGCGAACCGTGGAAGATCAGTTGCCCCTTGTTTAGCACGGCTGCATGGTTGCAAACTTCGTCGACATCGGTGAGGTTGTGGCTGCTCAGAATCAGCGTTTTCTCGGCGGCGAGTGTCTTGATGAGTTCGAGCATCGAGCGTCGCGCTTCGATGTCGAGGCCGTGCGTTGGTTCGTCCCAGATCAGCAACTCGGGTTCGTTAATCAGGCTTGCGGCCACGGCGAGGCGTGCGGTCATACCGGGCGTGAAGTTCGCGATTGGCTCGCCGGAGTGCGACAGTAAATCGACCGCACGAATCAGCGTTGCCAGTCGCGGTTTGCGTTCGTCGCGCGGCATCCCGAACAGGCGTGCGATGTAATCCAGATACGTGATCGGCGTCATGCCCTTCGGGAACTGCGGATTCGTCGGGATGTACCCGATGCGTCGCCGCAAGTCGGCCGAGTTCGGCGTCATTTGCTTGCCGAAGACTTTCGCCCAACCGGCGGTCGGGCGGTGCAGACCGAGTATCAATCGCAGGAACGTCGTTTTGCCCGCGCCGTTCGGCCCGAGCAAACCGAGGACCACCCCTGGCGCGATCGTCAGGGTGGCGTCGTTCAGTGCAATTTGACGGTTCTGGTAGATTTTCGTCAGGTGCGACGACTCCACGACCATCTCGGTACCACGGTCGGCCACGGACTGCCCCTTGTCGAATAATCGAAGGTCAGTTCGCGTGATAACCGAACCGGCAAAATGTGTCTAGCCGAATCGTTCGTGCAACGGGTACGACAAAACGTCTCACTCGTTGCCTGACGCGTCTTTATCGGGAAGCTCGACGATCTCGAGCCAATACTTACCCAACGTCGTCACCACGTTCACCAGAGAATCGAACGTCACGGGCTTCGTAATGTAGCTGGCCGCGTTGAGCAGGTACGCCTTGTTGATGTCGGCTTCGGATTTGGAAGTCGTCATGACGATGACGCGGATGGCGGCGTATCGGGGGGTTTTCTTAAGCTCGACGAGAACTTCGCGGCCATCCATCCGCGGCATGTTCAGATCGAGCAGCAAGATGCTCGGCCACGGCGAAGTGGCGGGATCGGCGAATTTGCCGCGCCGATTCAGGTAGTCGAACACTTCGACGCCATCTTCGACGAAGCGCAAATCGTTGGCCAACTTCGACTCGGAAAACGCTTCCTGCGTCAGCTTACGGTCGTCGGGATCGTCATCCGCGACCAGAATTGTCACCGGTTTCAACGTGGAGGGCATCGCTCACGAACTCCTCGGAGGACAATCGAGATAAAACGTTGTACCCACGCCGGGCTGCGAACGCACCGAAAGTGCGATCC
>JAYSKW010000923.1:0-5240 GCA_043726085.1 Limnoglobus sp. | reverse complement strand
GATGTCTTCGCGCTCAGCAGTTTGCGCGAAGGCTTGCCGAACGTGCTCCTCGAAGCGATGGCGCTCGAAGTGCCATCGGTGGCAACGCGGATCAACGGCATCCCGCGCGTCATCGATAGTGGCAGCAATGGCACGCTGGTTGCACCGGGTGATCTGCCCGGAATGACCGCCGCATTACTCGAACTCGCAGTACGCCCCGACTTGCGAGAACAGTACCGCGTCGCCGGTCGGCGGTCGATCGAGTCGCGGTTCAGCTTCCCGGCTCGGATGGAAAAACTCTCGGCAATTTACGACCGGATGCTCAGCCGCTCGTGTTCGCAAGGATGACGATCATGCGTTGCGTTGTTACGGGTGCGGCGGGGTTCATCGGCTCGCACCTTTGCGAAGAGTTGTTGCGGCGCGGCCACACCGTCGTCGGTGTCGATTGCTTCACACCGTACTATTCCCCGGTGCTGAAGTCGCACAATCAGGCAGTGGTACTCGCGCACCCGCGGTATCACTTTTCCTCGGCGGATTTACGCACCGATCCGCTCGACGCCATCGTCGAAGAAGCCGATGTGGTGTTCCACGTTGCCGCACTTCCTGGAATGCAAAAAAGCTGGACGGACTTCGACAGCTACTGGACGTGCAACGTCCAGGCCACGCAGCGGTTACTCGAGGCGGTACGGCGTGCATCGGGGCAGCTGCGTCGCTTCGTGCTGGCTTCGACATCGAGCGTTTACGGCAAACTTGCTCTCGGTAACGAATCGTCGCAGCCGCGACCGATCTCGCCGTACGGCGTCACGAAACTCGCGGCGGAACATCTCGCGCAAGCTTACGCCGAGGCGTTCGGCATCCCGCTCGTCACGCTCCGTTACTTTAGCGTCTATGGGCCACGCCAACGCCCCGATATGGCCTTCAGCACGTTCATTCGCGCGATCCTGCGCGGCGAGCAAATCGAAATCTTCGGCGATGGCCAACAGGTTCGCGGCAGTACGTACGTCGGCGATTGCATCGACGCGACGATTGCCGCCATCGATGCCCCCGTCGGCGAAATTTACAACGTCGGCGGCGGCGAATCGGCAACGGTGCTCGAAGTGATCCGTAAGCTCGAATTGCTCTCCGGGCGCTCGGTCGAAGTCGTTCACAAACCGGCACTCCTCGGCGATCAGCGGCAGACGTTCGCGGAGTCGCAGAAGATTCGCAGCCATATCGGCTGGCAGCCGAAAACGCGGCTCGATGCGGGCCTCGCGCGGCAATGGCAATGGCAAGCGGCGATGGATGCGGAGCTTATCGAAACGAGCACGACCATCGTCCGAATGCCGAGCGTTGGCACGCACCCGGTTTCCGTCCTATCCTGATGCAGATGAACCATCAACACGCCCGTGGAAACACGATGATTCGCCTGCACAGCCCGCACGCCGAAGCGGCGATCTCGGTGGCCATCCACACCGCGTCTTCGTTGCGGAGTCGCCTGCCTTCCCTTGCCGAGTTTGCCACACACCGTGCGAATACCGCACTCGGTGCTGATCCGAACTGGCTTACGGTTCTGCAAAACGGCCTCCAGCACGACGTGTTTGCGGTTGAGGCGACAGCCGAAGGCCGCACCTGTGGCTACCTGCCGCTCGCGTATGTGAACAGCATTTTGTTCGGCCGATTCCTCGTCAGTTTGCCGTACCTCAACAGCAACGGCGTCGTCGCCGATTCGACCGATGTGCAAATGCTGCTGATCGATCGCGCAGTCGAACTGGCCGACGAACTCAACGTCCGGCATCTCGAACTTCGCCACGAAATGCCAATTGAACACCCCGAACTCAACGGCAAGATGACGACGAAAGTCCACATGCGGCTGGCCCTGCCAAAGACGACCGATTTACTTTGGAAGAAGCTCGATACGAAGGTCCGCAACCAAGTCCGCAAGGGCGAGAAGAGCGAGTTGACGGTGACGTGGGGCGGCGAGGAACTTCTGGGCAAATACTATGCGGTGATGAGCCAGAACATGCGCGACCTCGGTACGCCGTTGTACCATCGCGACTTCTTCCGCGAGATGCTCCGCACCTTCCCCGGTCAGGCGGAAATCTGCCTAGTCAGTGCGGGCGAACAACCGATTGCCACCGCCATGCTCATGCACGGTCGCGGCATCACCGAAGTTCCCACGGCTTCCTCTCTGCGCGAATTCAATGCGACTTGCGCGAACATGCTGATGTACCGCCACCTGCTCGACCGGGCTGTGGAACGCGGCCAGAGCGTGTTCGACTTCGGGCGATCGACGCTCGATGGCCCGACGTTCAAATTCAAAAAACAGTGGGGAGCCGAAAGGCACCCCGCAACGTGGCAATATTATCTGCGGTCGGGCGCACTCGGCGAAATGCGACCCGAGAACCCACGCTACCAAAAGATGATCCGCATGTGGCAACGCCTACCGATCCGCATCACGCAGATGATCGGCCCGCCCATCGTTCGTGGAATCCCGTGACGTAAGTCACTTTTGCGGAGGCTCCAAAACCATTTTTTGGGGCGTTTTTCCGGTTTTTGAGGCTCCAAAAGTCCTCTTTTTGATCGGCTTTCGCTGTTCTGTATTCCACAACTCGAACGCAAATCGTGGCTTATGTCGAATGCTCTCGTTTCGACAACCGGCGCAAATGGCGACACAAAATCGACCGGACACGACATAAAATCGACCGGACGCGACATTCTTACGACACTTCGAGACACTTTCACGACACTTCGAGACACTTCTGCGCACGTCGTAAAAGTCGACTTACGTCGGATCGTCTCCGATTTTTTGACTGTGCGCAATCGTGTGGGTGATGCGATCTTCCTTCCCCGTTCGATTTGCACCGGCATAATTTTCAACTCTCACAACGATTGTTGACCTCGCACGACTGACGTTCGACCGAATCGCAACGCCGTTCGCATCTTTCCTCTCAGCCAGGTGCTATTAAACGTCAGTTGGGATTCGATTACACGTATTTTAGCAGACGCGCAAGATGTCCGAACGCAGTCTCGAAACGTTGGTTACATCGCGAAAGCAGTTGCTGCTATCGGGGGATAGCGCGAATTGTCTCGTTCACATTTACCCGACGAATCAGTCGATCGGTCGACGTTACCCGCTCGGCATGGACACCCTCCGGTTGGGTCGCGGCGACGATAACGACATCCGCATTCACGATAACTCCGTGTCGCGCCGCCATGCGGTGATCGAACCGGACAGCGACGGATACCTCGTACTCGACCTCGGCAGCACGAATGGCACCTTCGTCAACGATCATCAAGTCACGACCCCAACTGCCTTGCGGGATGGAAACTTCTTGCGGGTAGGCAACTGCATTTACAAGTTCCTCACGGGCGGGAACATCGAAGCCGACTACCACGAAGAAATTTATCGTCTCACGATCACCGATGGTTTGACGAACATCAACAACCATCGTTTTCTCATCGATTTCTTGGATCGCGAATTGGCACGTTCGATCCGCCACGAACGCCCACTTTCCGTGCTCATGCTCGACCTCGATCGCTTTAAGCAAGTCAACGACCAACATGGGCACCTTTGCGGCGACAACGTGTTGCGCGAACTCAGCCATCGTTTGAAATCGTTCGTTCGCCGCGAAGATTTGTTCGCACGTTATGGCGGCGAAGAATTCGCAATGGTTCTCGTCGAAACCAACAGCAATGAAGCCAGTGCCGTCGCCGAACGGGTACGGGCTGCCATCAACAATCAACCGTTCCGAAACGATGGGATCGTGCTCAACCTTACGGTAAGCATTGGCGCTGCGACGACAATCGGCGGCGAAGGCGAACTCACGCCCGCCAAACTACTTAAGCGAGCCGACGTCAATTTATATAAAGCCAAAAACGCCGGGCGCAATCGCGTCGTCAGTTCGTGATTGGTCAGCCCTTCGTACAACAACTCTGCCACAACGAGGCTCACTAAAAATCCAGGTGATGAATGCGTGCGGTTGTTTTCGATCGATGCGGCACTCCTGCCGATGTATTGAGCGTGCGCGATCTGCCCGTCCCGACGCCGGGGCGGGGCGAGGTGCTGGTGCGAATGCTCGCCAGCCCGATCAACCCTTCGGACCTGATGTACATTCAGGGCCAATACGGCATCGCACCGCGTTTTCCAGCGACGCCGGGGTTTGAAGGCGTGGGTATCGTCGAGAAAAGTGGCGGCGGAATTCTCGGCTGGCTGCGCAAGGGGAAGCGCGTCGCCGTTATCAACGACCGCATCGGCAACTGGGCCGAGTACACCGTGACGGCGGCACGCAAAGTCATTCCCGTTCCCGACGCGATTTCCGATGAAGCCGCCGCCTCGTTCTTCGTGAACCCCGTCACCGCCGTCGCGCTGATCGACCACGTGTTGCACGTGCCCCGCGGCGAGTGGTTGCTCCAGTCGGCAGCGGGAAGCGCGCTCGGCAAAATGATCGTGCGCCTGGCGCACCGCCGTGGCATTCGCTGCATCAATATCGTTCGCCGACGCGAACAGGTTGCGGAACTGAGCGCTCTCGGTGCCGAATTCACGCTCGTGGAATCCGAAGGTTCGATACCAGAGCGGGTGAAGGAAATCACCGGCGGCAGCGGCGTGAAGTGTGCCATCGACCCCGTCGGCGGCCAAACGGGTAGCGACGCGATTGCGTCGCTCGCGCACGGTGGGCGTGCGATTTCCTTCGGCACGCTCTCGGGGCTACCGTTGACCGTCGAGCCGCGTTTCCTGATCGCGGGTGCGCTAAGCATCGAAGGATTTTGGCTCGGCGAATGGGCAAAAAACCAGTCGATCCCCCGAATGCTGCGTACGTTCCGCGAAGTCCGCGAACTCTATCGCGATGGCGTTGTGGCAACCGATGTGGCAGGAACTTACGCACTGGAAGACGTAGCCAAGGCAGTGGAACATGCGGCGAAACCGGCGAAAAGCGGTAAGGTGATCCTCCGAATTGGCACTCGTTAGAACACTGGGTTCGACGAAACCGCGAGTGTGACTGTCGGGTTCGCCGTTCGATCCTATAAAGTCTTGAATCACCTACCGCCACTCGCTGAGATCATTCATGAGCGAAATCGAATTCCGTCCCGGTCTGGAAGACGTGCCGGCCGCGAAGTCCGCGATCAGTTTCATCGACGGCAAGAAATCGCGGCTCGAATATCGCGGTTTCCCCGTCGATGTTCTGGCGAAAGAAAGTCGCTTTGAAGAAACCGCGTGGCTGTTACTCAAAGGCGAGCTACCGACGCAGAAGCAACTTGCGGACTTCGACCACGACATGCGACAA
>JAYSKW010000922.1:0-1467 GCA_043726085.1 Limnoglobus sp. | reverse complement strand
ACAGTTCGCGATCGACCGGTGTCAGTGCCACGTGATTAGCCCCTCAAGCGACGGACGAAGGGACTTCAGCCGCCTATCACACATTAGCGTCTAAACCGCCGCGCCTCAACGGTTCTACCGAAAACTTCTACAAAAGTAGCGAAACGACGAACGGAACGACCCGAAAAGAAAGTGCGACCGCATATGTCGATTCCCTTGTTGGCGGGCGATATTCACGACGATGCACTGCGGGCGAACGTCCACCCGGCGGGCCGTGCGAACCCGACGCCGGCGGACCGCTATCAGCTCGTGGTGATCGGGGCGGGGCCAGCCGGTCTGGTGGCGGCGGCCGCAGCGGCGGGGCTGGGTGCGAAGGTTGCGCTCGTCGAACGCGACCTTATGGGCGGCGACTGCCTGAACGTCGGTTGCGTACCATCGAAAACGCTGATTCGTGCGGGAAAAGCCGCTGCCGAGATTCGCCGCGCGAAAGCGTTCGGCATCGATGCGGGTGAAGCCCACATCGATTTCGCCGCCGTCATGGCGCGGGTACGCCGGGTGCGTGCGGAACTGTCGCCGATCGATTCGGCGGAGCGATTCACGAAACTCGGCATCGACGTGTTCTTCGGCGAAGGGCGTTTCACGGGGCGGGATTCGATCGAAGTAGCAGGCGCGAAACTCCGCTTCGGGCGCTGCATAATCGCCACCGGGGCACGGGCCGAAATCCCCGAATCGCTCGCGCTCGGTACCGTACCGCGATTCACGAATGAATCGGTTTTTACGCTGACGACGCTCCCGAAACGCTTGTTGATCGTCGGTGGCGGGCCGATCGGTTGCGAACTCGGCCAGGCGTTTGCGCGGCTCGGTGCGAAGGTGACGTTGATGACGAAAGGCGGGCGGATACTGCCTCGCGAAGATGCCGATGCGGCGGAGATCGTGGCGAACGCACTGCGCGAAGATGGTGTCACAATTTGCGAAGTCGCCGACCCGGCATTGTTCGATGCGGTGCTGGTCGCGGCGGGGCGAAAGCCGAACGTGGAAAGCCTGAATTGCGAAGCGGCGGGCGTGATCTTCGATGCGAAAGCGGGCGTCACCGTCGATGAACGCTTGCGGACGACGAACCCGCTAATCTTCGCCGCCGGAGATGTCTGCTCGCTCGGCTATCGCTTCACACACGCCGCCGATGCGATGGCGCGAATGGCAGTCCAAAACGCGCTGTTCCCGAGCCGTGCGAGTACAGCGAAACTAATCATGCCGTGGGCGACGTACACCGAACCCGAACTGGCGCGGGTGGGGTTGTCCGAAGCCGAGGCGAACGAACGCGGTGTGCCCGTCAACGTCTATCGGCATCGCTTTGAAGAGACGGATCGCGGCGCAACCGATGGTGCTATTGGCTTCGCGAAAATCCTCACCGCGAACGGCACCGACCGCATCGTCGGCGCGACCGTCGTCGGCCCGCACGCCGGTGAGATCGTCGGTACGCTCAGCGTG
>JAYSKW010000921.1:0-2793 GCA_043726085.1 Limnoglobus sp. | reverse complement strand
TACGCGGGCATCGGTGCTTTTGAACATCGAGGCCAGTTTCCCTTTTGTCGTCGTGTACGATAGTCCGCCGATGACTTCCGTCGAACTACCGGCACGGCTGTCGATCAACGTACCGCCGCGTTCGGTTTTCAATCCCAGTATCCACAGCGTCGCCTGTTCGTTGACGATGTGCGTGCCTTCGGTTTCGTTGTTGAATTGCCGTGCCCACTCGCGGCCTTTCGCGAACGACCAATCGGCGGTGATGTTTTCCAGATAGAGATCCCCGCCGCCAATCAGGCGACCACCGATCCCCTGGCCGTTTTTCACCACGAGCGTCCGCTTCGCCGCATGTTCGATATTCAGTTGCCCGTTCAAATCCTGGATCACGACGACGGACGGCCCGTCTCCACGAAATCGCCACTCCGCCGGCTTACCCTTCGCGCCGTTTACCCCCGCGAACTGCCCGATGATCCGCGTCACTTTCCCGCGAAGTTCCACCGGTTCGCCGAAGAAGAATGACCCGCCGGCCGGGAAGTAAACCGTCGCCGCTCCAGAGTCGATGGCACGCTGCAAAGCGAGGGAATCGTCGGGGTCGGTCAGTTGTCGAAACGCGCGAATGTTCGCCCAGGTTGCGGGGTCGCCCCAAGGCACATCGGGCGTTTCTTGGATTGGCAAATTCAACGAACGCGGGTTCGCGGTCGGGAACAACGTCAACGGCGGCGTGGAGACCCATTCCTCGACGGTCGGCCCCGTCGCGCTCCGTGTCGGGTTGTCGTTTGCGCGCTTGTTTTCAATCGCGATTCGATAGCCATTCGTGGTGATATTGCGTGCAAACAACGTCTCGCGCGTGGTGATGGCGGCCTCGCCTTTCCCCGTGAATTCGGAGTCGATCAGCGCGACGACGCCGAAGTGATTGACGAACCCCGCACCGCTACCACTCACTTTCAGGCCGCGAATCGCCAGGCACTGCCCGTTATTTTCCCATCCGACTTTCGTAGCGTTCTTCACCGTAATGCGTTCGGCGGTTTGGCTGTTGACCATCGCCCCGGTTCGTACGCCGGTGGCGAAGCCGTCGACGGTAATGTTCTTGACCAAACACGGGCCGTTTTGGTCGGCATAGCCGAGGTCTAACCCGACGACACCCTGGCCATCCGCACTGAGGATCGCGACATCCCGCAATGCCCCGACATTGTTGGAATAGTACTGCAATCCAACCGCACCGACGTTCCCGTTGCCCGTGTCGATTCGCAGGTCGCTGACGTTGTTGTTGAACCAATCGGCATGTACGCCTTTGCCATCGGCTTGGCCGTTGAAGCCGAGCGTCAGGACCGGTTGCGGGTTCTTGGGATCGGTGAAAGTGCCATCGCGGAGCTTCAAAATCGTCTTGGTTTCGCCGACGCCGCGAAGGTTGTTGTAGCCGTGCCCGTTCGCCGGTTTGTAGCGCAACGTGCGGCTGAGCAGGTACGTTCCCGCCGGGATCAGAATCGTGCGGTGCGTACCCTGCCAATCGTCGATGGCGCGTTGAATCGCGACGGTGTCGTCGCTGGTGCCATCACCTTTGGCGGAGTATGGTGCGTGCTTCACGTTGACGATGCCGGAACCGTCGGGGAGGAACCCCGCACCGACATTGCTGGCCGCGTTCGGTGCCGGTTTCTCAGCAGGATAAAACCGCACTTTGCCCAGCCCCGCCAGTTCCGGATTGCCGCCTTGACGGTGCGTCGATTCGCAGTGGAAACGGATGAACCGCGCCCGGATCGCGGGTACGAATTCGTGATCTTCGCCGAGGTAATCGTCGCGCTTCGGGGCGACCGCAAACTGGAACCGTTGCGGCACCGCACGCCACGTCTTGCCATCGTCGGAAATCATCGTCGCCACTTGGCGAAACCCGCGACTGGGGTTGCCGTTGTGGTTCCAAACATGGAACCGCCCGACGTCGAACGGCTTGCCCAAATCGAACTCGATAATCGGGTGTTCGTCCGGCCCCAACGCGAGGTAGCCGGAGTGCCACATACAGCCACCGCCGACGTAGCCGTTGGTCGTGAACGCCTGCGAACCATCGCCCTTACCGCTATCGCTAAGGCCACTGTCGTTGCACACATTCACAGGGTCGAACAGCTTCTCCACCTGTTGACTCGTCGCTTTTGCGGTGACACCCGCAATCGGCGTTGCCGCAAATACCGTCCCGCCTATACACACGAACGCGAAACAGACGAACCCGCGCATCCGATACCCTCCAAATGGTCAGCGATAGCAATTCATGCCAAGATAGTAGGCGATGCGCACGCGGTTCGTAAAGTATTGGGAGTTTGCGCGGAACGATCTGCACCCGACGAACTTTGTAGCACTGGGAATCATGCCGAAACGTACTGACATCCGGAAGATTTTGCTCATCGGTTCCGGCCCGATCATCATCGGTCAGGCCTGCGAGTTCGACTATTCGGGAACGCAAGCCTGCAAAGCGCTACGCGAGGAGGGCTACGAGGTCGTCCTCGTGAACTCGAACCCCGCCACGATTATGACCGATCCGGAAACGGCGGATCGCACGTACATCGAGCCGATTACCTGGCAAACGGTCGAAAAAATCATCGCGATTGAACGGCCCGATGCACTGCTACCGACGCTCGGTGGGCAGACGGCGTTGAACACGGCGATGGACCTTGTGAAGCATGGCGTACTCGAAAAGTACGGCGTCGAGATGATCGCCGCGAACGCCGATGTGATCGACAAAGCCGAGGATCGCCAGAAGTTCAAAGACGCGATGATTAAGATCGGCCTCGAAGTGCCGAAGAGCCTCGTCGTGCGTTCGATGGCCGA
>JAYSKW010000920.1:0-3009 GCA_043726085.1 Limnoglobus sp. | reverse complement strand
GTGCCGCCCACTCGCGGACGCTCGCTTGCTGCACGTCTTTTTCCGCGAACGCCACCGCCGCCGATGCCGTCGCCCGCAAGATCGCCAATTGGTTTTCGGTCTGTCGGCTGCACGCACTGCGTTCAGTATTCGCGGTGTTCAGCGCATCGATTTTCCGTTGTCGCAACTCCCCTGCCAACTCGTGGTTACGCGCCTGTAGCCCTGCCAACTGCTGCTTCACGCGAGTCAGTGACACCTGGGTGGCAGTGTCCGCAGCCTGGCGTTGTTCACGGTCCCGTTCCGATGCCCGTTGTTGCGAATCCGCATTCTCCAAACGCAACTTCACCGCCAATGCCGCTTGGTCGGCTTCCTGTGCCTGCAACAGTGCGGCTTGCCACGACTTTTCCGCTTTCTGAATCTCCCCCGAAAGGATCATCGACTCGCTATTCACCAACTCCGCCAACTCGGTTAACCGCGACTGCTTCTGTTGCTGTTCGACGATCCGTTCGCGTAAGTTTCCTGCCTCGCCGGCATGTGCGCCGATCTCCGCTTCGCGCCCGCCGATCGGCGCATCGAGCGCATCGGCCCGGTTGCGAAACTGCGTCTGTTCGCCTTCAATTGCAGCGATTCGCACGTCCATCGTAGCAATTTGAATCCGCAATTCGCGCAGTTCGCTCTTCCGCGAAAGGATGCCACTTTCACCGCGTGGCGGGCCGACGACAATCGTGCCATCGGGTTCGAGAAGTTCTCCCGTTCGAGTGACAATGCGGTGTCGCGGATGGTCGAACAACAGCCTCCGTGCGTGCGCCAAATCGACGGCTAACAGCACGTTGCCGAGCAACCGTTCGGGTAGCCCGATGAGGTCCGGATGCTCGAACGAAACGACGTGTAAAAGTGATTCGGGAAGCGGAGTGACATCGCGTTGTCGGTCGATGTTTAATAGTGGCACAAAACCGACGCGGCCGGGTAGCGTGCCGAGTTCGATGAGGATGCTGTCGATGTCCGTACCGGCCCGCAACACGAACCGCTGTGCGGCATCGCCGAGGACGATATCGACGAGTGGCGCGACGTGGCCGGGTACGGTGAGCAGGTCTGCGACGAGGCCGAGAATCGCGGGCGTTTGCCGACGCGACGCTAGCACAGCGCGAACTCCCGCGCCGATACCTTCGAGGTTTTTCTCAAGGCCATCGAGCACTTCCGCACGGCCCCGAGAGGCACTGCGGCGCTCGCGCAGATCGTCCAGTTCCGGTTGCAGTATCTCGGCTTGTCGGCGCAATTCGGCCTGTTTTTGCAGCAATTCTTGAAGTGCCCGCTTCGCGGCGGCCAGCTTCTGCTGCACGTCCGCATCGCTTTGCGAAAGGTCCGCCAGCACGCGGCCGATCGCCTCGGCTTCGGCGCTCGCTCGCTCGCCTTCGGCACGCTTTTTCGTCCGTTCGCGCTGCAACCGCTCGACTTGCGACCCCGTCATCTGCGCGGTCGAATGCCATTGTGCGGCACGGCCCACGACCGCGAATTGCTCTTCGCGATCGGCCTGCATCTGCTTTCCGATCTGTGCCAACGTGGCGATCACCGCGTTCAGCGCCGTGGCCGCATCGTCGGCACGTTGCTGTTCGACACGTACAAGTTCCGCCGCCTGTGTAGCTTCGTCGACCGCCTTCGCGGTTTCGGTCTCCAGTGTACGCAAACGGATCGTCAGCGCGATCCGCTGTTGCCCCGTCCGCAGCAATTCCGCGTCGTGGTTTGCAGCCTGTTCGCGCTGCGATTTCACTGCGGCCTCGAACTCCGCGATCTGCTGTCGCGCTTCGCTCAGCCGCTTCTCGTGTTCGCGCAATGCATCGTCGGCGCGGGTATAATCCGAATCGAGTTTGCCGACCGTCGTCTCGCCCGTTGCGGTCTGCATCGTGGCATCGGCGACCTCCACCCGCAACTTCGCCAGTAACGCTTCCTCGTATGCCACCGTCTCGGCGAGTTCGCGATATTCGCTTAATCCCAAGGCGATTCGCTGCGTTCGCAGTTGTGCGTGATACTCCTGATACTTCTGCGCCTTCGCCGCCTGTGCGTTCAAAGTGCGAACGGTCTTTTCCAGTTCTTGTAACAAATCGCGGACGCGGTGCAGGTCTGCATCCACTTTTTCGAGCTTGCGCAAACACTCGATCTTTTTCGATTTGAAGCGACTAATCCCCGCCGCTTCCTCGAAGATTTGCCGACGATCTTTCGTTGAAGCGATGAGCAAGGCATCGACGCGGCCCTGCTCGATAATGCTGTATGCGCCCTGACCCGCGCCGCTGCCGAGGAACATTTCCTTGATGTCTTTGAGCCGCGAAAGTGTACCGTTGATGAGGTACTCGCCCTGACCGTCGCGGTAGACGCGCCTCGTCAGTTGGACTTCATCGCCATCGAATTGGAGTTGGCGTTTGGAGTTGTCGAAGGTCATCGTCACCTCGGCCATGCCGAGGCTTTTGCGTGTACTGGAGCCGTTGAAAATGACGTCGGCCATCTCGCCGCCGCGCAGGCTCTTCGCCGACTGTTCGCCGAGAATCCACTTGACGGCATCGACGATGTTCGATTTGCCGCTGCCGTTGGGGCCGACGACCGCCGTCACGCCCGGCGCGAAATCGAACCGCGTCTTGTCCGCAAACGACTTAAAGCCAATCAACTCCAAACGCTTGAGCATATCCGCACCCCAACCGACCGCCGGTTAATCCTAATCATCGGCATAATCGGCATTAAAAGTTGCGGAAATCGCAGGTGTATTTGGCACGTATGCCGCGGCGGAAACACCGCAGGCGCTGTCAACCTTTGCGCGCATCCATAAATTAGTTGCGAAAGTTACTTTTTGCAAAGCTCCGGCCTCCGGTCGTGGCTTCCCCATTGCGGAGACGAACGTCCATGGCTGTGAAAGTCGGTATCAACGGTTTCGGTCGCATCGGTCGATTGGTGTTCCGGGCGCTCGTCGAACAAGGCCTCCTCGGTAAAGAAATCGACATCGTGGCCGTCAACGATCTCGTCCCCGCAGACAACCTCGCCTAC
>JAYSKW010000919.1:0-2340 GCA_043726085.1 Limnoglobus sp. | reverse complement strand
GTGTCGGAGTTGTCGGGGTTGGAAACGTCAGGCTCCATCGTGCAGTTGAACCAAAGAGGACTTGACCGAAGTCATTGACTATAACAACAGTCATAATACGGCCTGTTAGGTTACCGTCTAGATGAAATCGACGTTCGCGCCCCAACAGATTCCGGTTTGCGACCGTTGAATGCCGATAGAGCGATTCTGCGAACGCGAATCCAACGAGTATAAAATGGCAGACGCAAAACCATCGACGACCGACACCGCACCACCCACAGAAGAAGGCATCCGCTATCCCTGCGGAGCCGACGCCCCCGCGTATCGGCTCGCGTTCCAGGTCTGGATGGTCGTGTTCCTGCTGATACTCTGCATCAGCCTCGCGGTCTTCCTGCGACAGCAACTGATGAAGATGGGCATTTGATCGTGTCCGGAGGATTCGCTATGCCGACACACGATTGGACTCGCCTCGAAACGGGCGACTTTCACCACTTCCATCAAAGCTGGATTACGTATCTCACAGATGCACTGAACGGGGGCGGGTTGCCGCCGGGATTCATGGCTTTGTCCGAACGAGTCATGAGTGGATCCGCGTCTTCACGGCTCTCTTAGGTTTACGCAAACCGAAAAGACCGCATCAGTGTTCGCCACGGACGTAGCCGCGTGGTCGCGATCATCGAGTTGGTTTCACCGGGGAACAAAGATAGTCGGCAAGCGATCCGATCGTTCGTCGAGAAGGCTGCCGACATTTTGACGCAAGGGATTCACCTCGTCATCGTCGATCTGTTCCCCCCCGACGCCACGCGACCCTCAAGATATTAACAAAGCGATCTGGGACGAGTTCGGAGACATGCCATTCGACTTCCTACCCGACAAGCCACTCACTGTCGCGTCGTACATCGGCAGCGACTCACCGACCGCGTACGTCGAGTCCGTCGGAGTCGGTGACCCAATACCTTCGATCCCGTTATTCCTGACGGAATACGACCACGTCCCATGCCCGTTAGAAGCCACGTACATGCAAGCCTGGGCGGTGTTCCCCGCAATGCTCCGCGAATTAATGGAATCACCTCAAGGCTTAGCCAGTCCCGCTTTCAATTGATTTGCCAACTCGCGGATTTGGCGGTGGCACTCTTTGCGGGCGTCGGAGAAACCGTTGGCGGTGGGGTTTAGTTGCTTCAGATAATCGAGCACCACGGACTCGGCGGCCATCAGTTTGTGGCAGGCGTTGGCGAGCGGTTCAGCCAGTGCGTGCGGGATGATCGCGATGCCGTTGCGGTCGCCGTGGAGGAGGTCGCCGGGGTTGATCCAGACGCCGCCGACGCGCACGGCGACGTTCAGATCGGCAATTTGGCAATAACCGTGCGAGCAGATTGTGCCGTTCGTGAAACACGGAAATTGCAACGCCTCGACCTGGTCCAGATCGCGCCCCGCGCCGCTCGTGATCAGCCCCACCGCACCGAACGCCTGATACGTCGTACACATCACTTCGCCGAACGTGGCGGCCACGGCGGGGTCGTCGAGATCCTGGAAGACGATCACCTTTGGCCCGCTGAGTTCGCTCAAACTTCGCACTTGCTTTTCGAGGCCCGCGTAGACATCGCCCCCGCGTGGCGGTGCGCCGGCACGGAATGTTGCGGTGAGGGCGTAGCCAACCATCGGCGGCATCTTCGGGAATGCCGCAACAATGCGCGCATCCATGTAGCCGGACGTACGCGGAATCGCGTCGAAAAGCTCCAGCACATTGCAAATTGTCGGCGTGTCGTATTTGCGTAAGTTCGCCAACACTTCGGGTGAATGGAGCTGCCAGTTCATCGGTGGTCCTCAATCGGAATGTGCGAAAAATAGTCGGGTGCATCGGCGATAAACGACACTCGCTCGTTGCTAATCGGGTGCCGAATCACGATGCGGTGCGCGTGCAAATACAGCCTGCCTACCGACGTGCAAATCGGCCAGCCGAGTTTTTGCAATTGCAAGTGCGATATGAGTTTCAGTAGCGATGTCCCATCGGGAAATCGCTGCAAAACTTCAAACTCCGTGCCTGTTTCCGGGTGCCCGACGACTCTCACGAGGTACTCGATTTCGTCGAGTGTGAACCGCTTCGCGAAGGTCGATGTTCGCATGAAGACGATCAAGCCCGTTACGTTTGCATCCAGGCGATTCGCGGGCCGGGGCTTCTGCGGCGCGTACGCGGTTCGCACGATTTCTTGCAACGTGTTTCGATGAAAATATCCGTTCGGCGACACCGGCAGTGGCGCGGGCTTGTCGAAAACGAGGATCGCATCGTCTTCGTACACGATGCGAATGGCAGCGTTCACATTGGGTTCGAGCGGCAACGGGCGACGCTGATAATAGCGTTCG
>JAYSKW010000918.1:0-21084 GCA_043726085.1 Limnoglobus sp. | reverse complement strand
CCTCCGCAGGGGGCGGTGGGCGTGGGATGCGCGTCGCCCGCAATGACATCACGCTCCTTAGCGGCATGGCGTCCGCGAAGCAAGAAGCCGAGTCCGCGTTCAAGGATGGCTCGATCTTGCTCGAGAAGTACCTCGATCAGCCGAGACACATCGAAGTCCAGATTCTCGGCGACAAGTTCGGCAATGTGGTCCACCTTTACGAACGCGATTGCTCGCTGCAACGACGGCACCAGAAGCTGGTAGAGGAAAGCCCCGCCCCGAACTTGCCGGAGAAGGTCCGCGACAACATCTGCGAGGCCGCCGTACGGCTGGCGAAGGCGGCGGGTTACTACTCGGCTGGCACGTGCGAGTTCCTACTGGATAAGGACAACAACTTCTACTTCATCGAGGTCAACGCCCGCATTCAGGTCGAACACCCGGTCACGGAACTCGTCACGGGTATCGACCTGATTCGCGAACAAATCCGCATTGCGGCAGGGGAAAAGTTGCGGTTCCGGCAGCGCGACATCAAGCTCAACGGCTCGGCGATCGAGTGCCGCATCAATGCTGAAGACCCTGCGAAAGACTTCCGCCCGAGTGCGGGCACAATCACGAAATGGCAACCGCCCGGTGGCCCCGGCATCCGCCTCGACACCCACGTCGTCACCGGTTACCGCGTACCGCCGAACTACGACAGCATGGTCGCGAAACTGATCGTCCACCAGCCAACCCGCGTCGAAGCGATCGCCGTCATGCGCCGCGCCCTCCGCGAGTTCACCGTAGAAGGCATCCAGACGACGATTCCGATCCATCAGGAGATCATGAAGACCGCCGAGTTCATCAACGGCAAAGTCGACACGACATTCATCGAACGATCGTTCCTCGCGGGGAAGTGACGTTTTTTCGCTCTCCGGAATCGACGTAAGTCCGAATTGCAAGCACTCGAAGACCATGTTTTCGGGTGTTTTTTCGTCTCAAAATGCCATTTTTTGATCGCAAATCGCTGATCTGTTTCGAGTTTTTTTGCCCGATCCGGAATGCTTATCGCATCTTACGCCGATGACCCTCGATTCGACACGCGCCGCAACTACCGACACTTTTGCGTCACTTGGAGACACTTTTGCGTCACTTGGAGACACTTTTGCGTCACTTGGAGACACTTTTGCGTCATTTAGGCGCACTTTTGAGTACGTGCGTGACAGAGTGCAAAAGTTGACTTACGTCAAATAATCTAAAACTTATTGATTTCGCGAAATCGTATAGGCACGCCAATCCAAAGCCCACGGACGAACGTCCGTGGGCACTTCCTCCGTCGAGAATGTCCACGGAAACGCAATGATATCCTTGACACGCCATTCCGAAGGCAGGTATTATCTCATTTCGGGATTGGGATGAACAGCTGTTCGGCGGCGGAGGACTTCAGCGGTGGACTATCGTGAACTTCTCGACGCAGTTCGTCGCCACGTGAAGCAGCTGAAGGTCGATTGCGCCGTCACAAGCGGCAAACCGGCCTCCGAGAAGGCGGTGGCTGCTGCCGAGGCCAAATTGAATGTGTGCCTCCCTGCCGAACTGCGGGAGTCCTACCGGACGGTCGCGGACGGGTATGCGATGTTTTGGCAGGCCGACGCCAACGACTCCGAGCAGCCGTTCGGCGGCCTGCGGGTGCCGTCCTTGTTCTCGCTAGCCGAGACGTACAGCGGGTGGCGGGGGATGGCGGATTATCGCCAGGCAATTGCCGACGCGGGTGAAATCATTGACGAAGTGATTGCATCAGAACAAGATGAAGAAGAAAAACGCCCGTTGGTGGCAATGAAACCCGCGTTGTTTGGGAACGTCGATCTCGCGTGGTCGCAGTGGTAGCAAAGATTGGTGGCCAACCAACGACTGCGGATAACCGGGGCCGCATCTATTTTCTCACGATCTACTTCACTCGGTCGGAAATGAGATGTTACCGGTCAGACAGTCCATTCCCGTTGGCCCGAAGCGCTAGCGAGGGAGGACAGTCAAACGGCCGCGATCGCGGGTCGTGGTGAGTCTTCAAAACACGACGGTTCATACGCCATAAATGTCGGTTTTGCGTCGCGTCTCGCAGACTCGCCATGACTACAAAACGTATCCAATCACCCCGCGTGAAGTACAGCACCATTGGCGTTTGATGCAGATAGCGGAACCAGTCCTGTCTCAGGTCCCGCTGGGCCGGGCGTCCAAGCACCCGGTCGCTTGGGTTGTGATGTACTCCCCGATCCCGCCGGTGGATGTCGTAAATGACGGCGGCGAGTTGCTCGTGACCGTGGACCTGGAGTCGGGCGAAGTCGGCCTTCGCCCCTGGTAAGCCGAAGACGCACGGCGTGCGGGATCGTTCTGGAGCGAAGTATGAGCGTACCGGATGGCAAGATCATTGAGATTCTGACGGCTGGCGGTCACGCCGTCGCCGATTACTTTCTCATCGGCGAAGAGTTTCTGGCCGAGATCCGTGGCGGGCTGCACTGGCCAAGCGTCGATGACCCCGTGTTGGCAGCGGCCGTGACCGCGTACTTGCGGCGCAACGGGGCCGCCGAGTATGCCTCCTCGCCGGCTTATTATTGCGCCGTGCGGGTACGGCTTGGACTTCCCCACGGAAAACGGACAGTCAGTTAGGTGGACTTCCCCACGGAAAACGGACGGTCAGTTAGGAGTATTCGTTACCTTTGAACTTCGCTGGGGCCACATACCAGCGAGGAGTGACGGCGTTCGCGGTTGTAGAACACTTCGATGTACTCGAAGAGGCTCGACCTCGCTTCTGCCATCGACTCGTACTTTTCGTGATGCACCGAATGCCGTGCGTCACCAAGGCGTCTCTTACTTGGCAGGCCGGTTCTGTTGCAAGACCGATACGACTTTCCACTTTACACCGACACGCATCAACGTAAAGACGTCTCGCACTTTCACGTCCGGGGTGTGGAAATCCACGAAAACCACTGCAAGGTCCGAGTCCTCCCCGAAAGGTGCCACCTTAACGGAATCGACGACGTGAACGGTTTCAACCGCGACGTTCTCTTTCCACCACTCGACCATCTTCAGTAGCGGCTTATGGTCCCACTTGTCCTCGTCGACCGTATAGACACTGTGCGTTGCAATTTTGACGCATAAATCGAGCATGTCGTCATGTTTTCCTGGTGTGCCTTGATACCTGAGATAGGTCCGGACCACTGTCTCAATGGCTGACTTCTCTGACTTCTCTGACTTCTCTGGCTTCTCGTCTTTGTCCTGAGCCTGGAGGTGCGCGATCGTCTTGACGTGGACCACTAACCGTGGCGGCTCCGGCAACTTGTTGGCTCCGAACCCTCCCAGTTGGTGCAGGTCCACCGTATGCGGTGCGGCCAGCGGGCGTTCCGGTTCGCCTGTCAGCACCACGGCCTTACCCTGCAGCTTCGCTGCCGACGCTTTCAGCACCTCGTTTTTGCCGAAGTCCAGAATCCAATAGTCGTTGTAAACCGTCATGCAGCCGCCGCCTTGGTTGACGATGACGCGGATGCGGTCCTTCTCCACCTCGAGTGTCCCTCGAATCTCGGCGGTGAGTCGGACGTAATCGCGGTTAGCGTTGCCGCCGGCGGGCTTTTCCTCCGGCAGGGACGATGCGAGATGGGAACTCGCCAGAAGCATCGCGAGCCGACACAGGATGATGGACATCGCCATTTCTTTCTCCAGGTGGAATCGGGCACTCGTAGGACTCGGCACGGAATTCAAACGCGGGGCAACGCGATTTGTTTGCCGAATCCAGCTGCGGGCCACGATAGTCCGATCAACACTTCGGCGACTTGCGCTTCTTGCCGATCGCGCTGCGCGCTGCAAATTTCTTGATGCGGTCGGGCGCGAACGGAATCTGGCACGACCCGACCAGATCGACGGCGACCTTGCCGATACCGTGGGCCGTATCGACCGCGAGCGTGTGGAGTGGTTCGACGTGGCAGGCGACGGCGATGACGAAATTGTTCATCACGTATTTGACGCGATTGGGCTGCTGGTGGATCGACTTCGCCACGCGCTGTAGGAGCGATTCGATCTCGTCGAGGTCGAGGTCCGCATCCTCCTTGATGGCGACCATGCTGCTGTAAGTCTGCCAGCCGGCCGAGGCGGTGGCTTCGTCCTTGGACTTCATCCACTTCACGGCCATCTCGCGGCCATGCGGGCTTGCGGATGCCACCCACGGAACCGTGTATTCGGCGACCATGCCCCAACTGGCACCTTCGACCCACTTTTGCAGATCCTTCTTGGTCATCTTCGCATCGTCCGCGATCAGTCCGGCGAGGTACATCGCGTCGGCGATGCCGGTGTCGTAGAGATCCAGAGCGAGTTGGTAGTTCATCTTGACGCGTTTCTGGATTTTCTTCATGTCCTCGACCTTGACGCCGAGGCACGGCTCTTGGGCACCGTGGGTCATCCAGGTTTTCTTGGTTTGTGCGTTGGCGTACTTTTCAAGCTCAGCAACGATGTCTTTGGCGGTCATTTGTTTCTCTATCGAGTTGCAGGTACGCACAATCGGCTCGTCGTTTCGGTTTTGCAAGGCGTGGTGACGGTCGCGCATATGTTGAAGGCACGAACCTGATTTGAAAAACGGGAGTTAGCATTTGGCCTCGAACTCGTCGCACGCTCGCTGGTTCCCAGCAGCGCATTTCTGCTTCAACCGTCGGCACGCTACGCCTCCTCGCCCGCTTTCGGTGGCCTCTGCGGCGGCGGCGGCGGCCCACGCCGCCCGTGCAGCGGCCGCAGCCGCATCCGCTGCGTCCCGTGCCGCATCTGCCTCCGCCCTCGCGTCCGCCGCCGCATCTCTCGCCTCTGCGGCTTTACCGGGCCGGCCGCGCTCGTTGCGGTCGCCCTTAGCATCGCCACGTTCGGCATCGACACCCCTCTCGAAGGCGTCCCAGATCGCGTCGAGCCTGTCCTTGAAGGAGCCTCCGCCGTCATCGAAATCCGGACCTTCCTTGAACCTAGCTTGTGCATTGAGCGAAGACCGGAGTAGTGAGTAAAAGATGGCTGCGAGCGGTTGGTTCGCTGGCACTTCTTTGAACTGAATCCGGATGGTGGGGTGCGAGTGGTCGCGACAGGACTGCTCCCCGAGATGCTCGACCGTTTCGACCACCCCCGCCGGGATCGGAATCCAGTCTTTACAGGACGTTCCCGGCGAGAAGAGGAAGGTCTCTTTGTTGTCCTCGGCCGGCTTTGCGAAACCGAGAAACAGCAACGGAGTCTCCAGCTTTCCCTCGTTCAGTCGCTTGAGAAAATCTTGAGGTTTGAGTGTTTCTGGCACAGGCCTGACTCCAAAAGAGTGACGGGTAGAATTCGTTAACAAGTGGTTCGAGTGATTGTCATAAACTCCGCTCGGTGCGTCCAGCAAATTCACCAGCAGTTACAGGGACAGGCGCGCCGGGTAAGACCGCCGCCACGAATACTGTCACGACAGCGATAGAGAACGACCCTGACGATGACCATCCGGTCCGCCTCGGCCGCCGACAGTTCAGTCATCGTCTGCTGCAACGGCTGGGACGAAGTGCTTTGTGGTCCCGATCCAACTCCACGTTCGCCAGTTGTCGCGCTCACGGATCCTTCCACTACTTCTTCGTCGGCTCGAATTTCCAGCCGTCCACGGTGAACTCACCCTTTGCCCCGCACTCGAACCGAAGCGGTTTTTCTAGCCCCACCGGCCGGTCGGCCTTCGGGTTCTTCAACTTGGCGGCGTCGGACACGTTGGTGAGACTGTTGTTCTCCACCGTGGCCCCGTAGCTTTCCTCCGCCCGCAGCAATGGCCGCGCCTGCCCCTCGCACTCGATCACGTTGTCTCTGATAGCGATCGTCTTGAAGTTGCACTTGGGATTGAATCCGAACAACCCCTCAGTCCGTGGCGTCGCCGTCTTCCGGCAGACAATGTGGTTGTTCCGCACTTCCACGTTGTTGAACGGCTTGTTGATCCAGATCACCCCTCGGCCGGGGTTGCTGACGAGGTTGTTGTGAAACTTCAACGGCCCCTTCGCCGCCACGTCGCCGAACGAGGAGATCAGGTTGCCATGATCGTGCTTCGCATTGAAGTCGAACAGGTTGTGGTCGATCTCCACGCCGTTGCGGACGAATTCGATCGAGTAGCTGTCCTTGAACCAGTTGTGGTGAATGTGAAATGTCCGCCCGCTTTTCGGCACGACACCGCCGGCGTACTTCGGGATGGAGATCGTACCGTGGCAGACGTTGTGGTCGATCTCGTTGTCCTCGTCGTTCTCGAACGGAAACTCCATCGAGAAGTTGGTTTCGATCGTATTGTGATGCACGCGACAGCGAGTTCCCTGCCGCACCTTGATACCGTAGAACTCCCTCTCTGGGGCCTCGTTCGTACGGGTGAAGCGGTTGTCGAAGATCTCGCAGTCGCCCATCCAGATGGCGAAGATGCCGCCGCCGGTGATGCCGCCCTTCACCCCCGGTTTGCCGCCGTCCCATCGACCGCCAGCGTCGATGAACTCGCAGTCGTGAATCTTCGCCTTGCTCATGCCGAAGCTGCGAATACCGGACCACCGCGTATCTTTGATCCGCAGATGGTGCAGGTGCAGGCCGGTGTGGAACCAGGCGAAAATGGCCCCGTGTAACTGCGGGCCGTGCAGGGTCATGTCGGAAATGGTGACGCCAGCGGTGTCCCGCTCGATGCGGATCAGGTAGGCGTCGGTGTCCAACCCCTCGAGTCGCATCTCGGGGTCTGGCAATGTCTTCGTGGACGGCTTGCGATCCTTCGTGTGGGTGAGGATGGTTTTGTCCATCCCCGCTCCAATCAGGGTCATCTTCGCTTTCAGTTCCAGCGGGGCATCCAGTTCGTACGTCCCGGCGGCGATTTCGATGGTCGCCCCATCCTTCCCGTCGCGAACCGCCGCAACCAAAGCGGCGACAGTATCGACGGGTTTTCCAGCGAACGCGACAACCGGCGACGAGGCAAGGACAATTAGGAGAGCGACAGGTCCGACGCGGTGCATGGCCATCTTCCTCACGAATTCGTGAAGGTTCAGCCGGTATATCGCGAGTGGTTCCGTAAGCCCACGGCTCAAGGGCTCTCGATTCCGAACAGCCTGCATAATTGTAGCTCGGCATTCCGCCGCTGAACGACCCAACTCAGCCACCGCGGCGTCTGCTGCAACGTGCCTTGTGCTAGTGGTAATAGAAACCAAACGCATACATGCCGTTCGGGATTTCGAGCGGCTCGGTGACGCGCCCATCGCGCCGCGGAAACGTGAGCCAATCGTCCGGCAAGAAGCCGTCCCAGAACTCGCTGGACAGACCTCGCTGCGGCAACTCCACGCGATCCAGCGAAGTCACGATCCAAATGGTATCGGTCGAGGGCCATCCGTCGTGGGTTTTGGGGGCCTTGACCTAAACCCAGACCTCGTACACGTCGTCCCGGTCACGTAGGGCCTTGAGGGCAGCGAAGAACTGCCCCGGTGTGAACCCTCGAACTCGGACATCGCCAACGGACGACGGATCGCTGTTACCAGTGAAGTAGTCCTCAAGTGCGACCAACGGATGCGGCGTCGTGGGATCGCACATGTCACCAAGGCGGGTCATAAGTTGCTGTCGTGCAGACAAGACGAAAGCCCTCCTGCCGCCGAACGACCCAACTCACCTGCCGGCGGGGCGCGGAGAGCGATGACTCACGAAAAGCCTTCATGCCGCCGGTGTCTGCTGCAGCTGGTGCGCGCCTAAGGCAACGCAGAGCACCGGCACTGTAGCGGGTTACCAAGTGAAGGCGAACCCGGCTAAGCGGCATGTGTCGGTACTGGTATCATAAACCCGTCCGAGCCGAGGGGTCAGCTATGCCAGAGAAACCGGAAATCGAGAAGCTTCGTGTCCTCCACGACCTCCACACTCAGTTTGAGGTGCCAGAGGCCATCCGCAAGACATTGGAGTCGCAGCTATCGGCCGACGATCAAGGCCGGATCGAGCGGTTCATCAGCGGGTTCAGGATTGAGGATTGGTTTGAGAGGATCTTCTCGATCATGCCTTGGGTCCGACTGATCCACGGCCTCGACCAGCAGCAGTTCCCCATACGGTCGAAGGAGACGTATCAAGTTCCGGACTTCCTTCTGATAGTGGAGACAAGCACCCTCGCACACCGGCCCCTTCTCGTCGAAGTCAAACGCGTCCCGAAGGACAAGTTTACACTCAAGCTTCAAGACTCTCAGGTCGCTCTCTGCGAAAACTATGCGGCCAAGTTGCAAATCCCGCTCGTTTACGCCGTATACTGGGAACAGTTTAGTGCATGGACGCTGAACACTCCCGATACGTTTGAGAGGAAGTCGTCCAGCCGCAAACTGCCAATGACGTCGGCCTTCGAGCTGGATTGCGGTGTGATCTTGGGGGACATCTCACATATGGTGCCTCCTTCACTCGTTCGCGTCTCGCGGTTCAGGTCCCAGAGCGTCACTGACAGCCAAGTACGGCGTATGCAGTATGGATGTCTCGTTTCTGATGTTGCAACACTCGTAGATCGACGAGTGCAAATGAACAGCCTAGAATCTGCGGCCATCGATTCGATGCTGACCATGACGAGGGTCAACGAGACGATTCATGGCAATGGAGAAACTGAACTGACCGAGATGCCCGACAGCGTCTATGTACTTAAGTTAAGTTCGTGGATCACCCGACACATGGCGATCTTCAAGACGCAGCCATCCGAGCAGTACGCCAACGTTTCGGCTCACGTCATCACGGAGTTCATGAAGAAATTGGACTGCCAGTTACTGCACTTGTTCCCCTCGGGAAGGTCGAAGCAACTGGAACGGCTTAACGAGTTGTTCCGGACCGCCAAGGAAGAGTCTGTTGCATAACCACACAATCAAGAGTCTAGCGCCGCGGGGAATAACTGAACCGAATTGTAACCACTGCATTCCATAAAGCAACACAATTCGAGCGATTTTTCATCGCTCGAACAATCCTTCTCCAACGGTGGACAACCGTATCCGTTTTTCAGTTCTGAAGAGCTATCATTCCAGTTGGGAACTCCCATTTTGAGACTGTGACCCACGCGAATACGGAAAGTCAAAAAATCCAAGGCGATCCGACGTAAGTCGACTTTTGCACGGTGTCGCGAAGTGCCGCGAAAGTGTCTCCAAGTGTCGTGAGAATGTCGTGGTCGGTCGATTTTGTGTCGTACTCGGTCGATTTTTGGTCGGTACTTGCGGCGAGTGCCGGATCGATGGTCGTCGACGCAACCCGCGATTTGGGTCGATGATACGGCAAACTTGCCCGATCATCGACTCGCGTTTTCGACCGAAAAGTCGCATTTTGAGTCGCCAAAAACCGAAAAAAGACCCCAAAACAGAGGTTTGGAGCCTTCGCAATTGTTACTTACGTCGATTCTGAGAGGCGATTTACACCCCGGCGTCGGCTTTCAGGGCGCTGGCTTTGTCGGTCTTTTCCCAGGGGAAACCGTCGCGGCCGAAGTGACCGTGTGCGGCCGTGGCGAGGTAAATTGGGCGACGCAGATCGAGCGTCTCGATGATCCCCTTCGGCGTCAGCTGGAAGTGCTTGCCGATCAGTTCGATCAGCTTCGCATCGGTGACGCCCGGTGCGGCGGTGCCATCGGTGTCCACCCAGATATTCAGCGGGTTCGGGTAGCCGATCGCGTAGCTAAGCTGCACTTCGCAACGCTTCGCCAATTTCGCCGCAACGATGTTCTTGGCGATGTACCGGCAGACGTACGCGGCGCTGCGGTCGACCTTGGTTGGGTCTTTGCCGCTGAACGCCCCGCCGCCGTGGCGACCGCGACCGCCGTAGGTATCGACGATGATTTTCCGCCCCGTCAGGCCGCAATCGCCGTGCGGGCCACCTTCGAGGAAGCAGCCCGTCGGGTTGATATGGCAGGCAATATCGAACTCGCCGAGCGTCGGGTGCGTGCCCGGAACGACCATCACGAGCTTGCCCTTAACGAGGTCCGCTCGCTCTTTCTTCAGCACCGGCAGAATCAGCTTGTCGATGATCATCTGGCGCGCATCGTCGGTGAAATAGTCCGTCGCGCCCTTCTTCGTCATCACGGTTTCATCGTGTTGCGTACTGAGCACCACGGTGTGAATCCGGTGCGGCGTGCCATCGGCGTGATACTCGACCGTGACTTGGCTTTTCGCATCGGGGCGGAGCCATTTCAGCGTGCCGTTGCGGCGCAGTTCGGCGTGAAATTCGACCAAACGGTGCGACAAGTGAATCGGCAACGGCATCAGCGATGCGGTTTCGTCGCAAGCGAAGCCGAACATCATGCCCTGGTCGCCGGCACCGCCGGTGTCGACGCCCTGGCTGATATGCGGAGACTGCGCGTGAATGACGTTGTTGATCTGGCAATTGCTGGCCGCAAAGCCGATGTTCGGATCGACGTAGCCGATGTTCGCAATCGTGTCGCGAACGAGTTTATCGACGGCTTGCCGCGTTAGCGGGGCTTTCGTCGTAATCTCGCCCGCCACGGTGCAATGGTCCGTCGTAACGAGCGTTTCGCACGCCACGCGGCTCATCGGATCGTGCGTTAGGCAGAAGTCGAGAATCGCATCGCTGATCTGGTCGGACACCTTGTCCGGGTGACCCATCGATACGGATTCGCTGGTAAACAGGTAACGGTCGGCACTCACGGGGTTGGCCTCGGCAATACTAGCGTGCGCCTTCGTGGCGGATTGAACGATAGACACGTTCTAGCCCTCAAGTTACAGACGGAAAGAACCTTGTAACCTATTTCGACCGTAAAACCGGCATACTTGAACGTGGCGATCGAGAAACCCCCGCTCGCCAAAGCAAACGCGCGAGGCGATGTGCGTTGAGTTTGTGGCATTTCGCCTACGGTTGTAGCGGGATCAGTGCGATGAACCGACGCGGGCAAACACGATGGTCAAATCGTCCTCGAACGCGATGGCCCATTGTTCGGGGCAGTTCCGCAATGATGCCGCCAGTATGCGTTCCTTTGGCGCGATCACCAGGTTTGCACTCGATAGCAATTGGTCGGTTCGCCAGTCGTCGGTGCCATCCCAGGTTGCGAACGCGCGGCGAAGGCCATCGCTGCCGTAGAGGTTCGTGCGGCCATCGATCGCAACCGGATGGTTCGGCAATCCCCAGATGATCGAGCCACCCCAGTTGAAGTCGTTGTAGAGCGGGCCAGGCAGATTCTTCTCGCGAATGTGTGCCATCGCCGCGAGTGGATATTCGCTATTCGGCACGGCCTTCGGCCCGTAACCGAGTAAGCCGTAGCCTCGGGCGATCGCGAACACCATGCAGACGAGCATCGCCACCGTCAGCGGTCGGACTCGCACCGAGAACGGGGCTTGCACATCGCGTAAAATGGCCACCGCCGCGAGGACGCCGAACCACGTGTCGCGCCGCATTCGCGTACTGAGAATGACGGCGACAATTAATAGACCCAGTTTGAATCCATCACGCGGTTGTCGCACGCCGACCAACCCCGACCACAACATCAGCCCGAACACGGCCCACGTACATACGGAAGAGATTTCCGGTGGGGCCAACTCGTTGATGAAGTCGCGCGGTGCGGCCTGCGTGGCATACTCCCAGATCACTTGGAGGAGTTGCGGGCCGTACGGGTTGACGAACGTAGCCAACCCGCAAGCGACGGCGAGAGCGAACATTTTACGGCGGTCGCCCTTACCGGGAAACAACACCGCCATACCCAGAATCAGCCAGCCGAGCACGAACTGAATGTGGATGTTCGCCCAGAGGATAAACAGCAACGGCAACCAGCTCACTCGCCGAATCGGCGTGCCATCGCGCACGCGGCCGATGGCTTCGAGCGTAATCACCGTAAACGCTACCGTAAAGTGCCACGGGCGTTCTCGCATGAACGGAATGAGCGAAATCGCAAGCGTCGACAGAATCACCACGGCAGGGACCGCCGCCATCTCGCGCCGTAATGTGTACATGAAAATCGAGCCGACGGTGATGGCGGCGAAAGCGGACTTCGCGATGTGGATGCCGTTCGCGCCGAAGGCTTCATAGAGGCCGTACATACCGATTTCGTAGAGCCAACTGTAAGCCACCCACGTCGCCCCGCGTTCGGTGCCGAGGCGGGAAAACGGCTCGGTAACGGGGAATTGTTCGTGCGACCAGATCCAGCGCCCCACGGCCAGGTGCCACCACGTATCTTGGTCGAACGAGGCAAACAGCGTAAACCCGGCAGGAAATGCCGCCGCCACGCAAATGACAATCCAAAACCAAACCGGTCGCGCAGGTGTGCTCATACGCGAAAGGTAGCACACGGTCGGCAGCCGCGTAGGGCTGTCATATGCCGGTTCATGCCCCGCGCTTCGCTACGCAAAGCCTACGCGGCGCGGCTAAACTTGGAAATCAATCGGTGAGTGTTTCGATTTCGCCGCCGGCGCGTGTGACGAGTGCGGCCATGACACGGATGGTGATGTTCGCGTTGACGAACTTGACGCGGCCGTCGGCGAACGACAGATTCGCGCCGCCCGTGTGAAACGAATAGACTTCGTGTGCGTTCGAGCAATTGATCGCGCATGGCCCCCACGGGCCGGAACCGTCGGTCAACCAGCCGTCGAGATTGATTGGGATCATGCCGTTGTACGCTGCCCACGAAGGTACCCGCGTCGTGCCGGCGGGTTTGCCGAATATGTACACCGTCGGGCGGCCTGCGACTTCGGCTACCAGAATCGTGTTCGAGGTGCCATCGGTAATGCCGAGCAACGTGCCACCCGTTTCGTTCGGCATCGCTCCGTCGCGCGGGCCGTTCCACGGATTCAGCAAACCGGTATCGATCAGCGCCACGTCCACATCGTAAATCGCACTGTAATCGGAAATGCCGTAGGTGTTGCTACCTTCGATCCTATTGCGGCTCGATGGGGCCGAGGGGCAGAGGAAGGTGGGAATCGTGGCACTGACGGCGGGTTGGTTGTCGATGTGATCCCACGGGCGATCGAACCGGTAGCGTTGGTACAACGCATTTTGCTCGATGAACGGCAGTATCTCCGGCGTCCACGAACGGGTGTACGCCGGGTTGCTGTATATGGTCGCCGGGAGTTTGCCGGCTGAGTCGTGGGCTTGGTGTAACGCGAGCGCCGTCTGTTTCATATTGTTCTGGCAACTCGAACGCGCCGCCGCCTCACGGACTTTCTGCACGGCGGGGAGCAACAGCCCGATCAAAATGGCGATGATCGCGATCACGACGAGTAGCTCGATCAACGTGAACCCGGCTCGGTTCAATCGATTTCTCATGACTCGCTCCAAGCGTATAAATTATCCGATAGACGCAGTTTACCAGATACTCGGGGAACGATCACGGATCACGACCAGCGATTCAAGGAGACGATCCGCGAGTTCTTCCCGCAATTCATGAACATTTTCTTCGAGGTTTATGCGAAGGAATTCGACCTGACTTCACCGCAGTGGCTCGACAAGGAAGTGTTGCCGAACCCGCCGGAGGGCGAACGACATATTCTCGATCTCGTCGCGAAACTACGGACGACGCGATCGCTGTCGGCGGACGCGGCGGAAGAATGCCTAGCGTTGGTTCACGTGGAAATCGAATCGCAGGACCGCACGACTGCGTTGAAGCCGCGACTGCCGCGATACTATTTTCACCTGCGAGACAAGCATCGTTTGCCGGTACTGCCGATCGTGCTTTACCTGCGTGTCGGCATGGAAGGCATCGGCACAGACGAAGTGATCGAAGAGTTCGGCCCGTTGCAGGTAATGCGGTTTCAGTACTTGTACGTTGGGTTGCGCTCGCTCGATGCCTTACAATACAGTCAGGGCGAAAACTGGCTCGGCGTGGCGCTATCGGCCCTGATACATGCGAATCGCGATCAATGGCCATTACTCGGAGCCGAGGCATTGCGCAGACTCGCCGACGCTCCACTCAACGACCACCAGCGGTTTCTGTTGAGCGATTGCGTGCAGGCCTACCTACCGCTCGACGATGCGGGAATAGCGACATTTGAACGAATCACGAAGGCCGAACCCTATTCAAAGGTGATAGCGATGAACAAGACACCGTACGACAAGGGCATTGAACGGGGTTTAGAGCAGGGCTTGGAAACTGGCAAGGAATCCGCCCTCCGCGATGTGGCAATCGCATTGCTGGAAAGCAAGTTTCGCTCCGTATTGGGGTCTATCATCGAGCGTATCGGTACACTTTCGTATCCGGAACTGCGAACGCTGACGATCGGAATTCAAGGCGCAGCGACGATCGAAGAATTGTTCCCATCGAGTTGATCGACGGTTTACACCCATACTCACTCACCACCGAAAAGGTCCGAATGTACACATACGCGATGATGATGGCACTGATCGTGTCGGCGCAGCCGAAGGCCGATGATTGGGCGGCGCAGGAATCCGCACACCTGAAAAATATCCGCCAGATCACGACGGGGTTCCTGCGAGCGGGCGAGGGTTACTTCGCACCCGACGGCAAGAAGATCATCTACCAAGCCGAGGAGAAAGGTACGGGGAACCCGTTCTACCAGATCTTCACCCAAGATTTGGAAACCGGCAAATTTCAGCGGATCAGCCCCGGTGTCGGGCGGACGACGTGTGCGTTCTTTCGGCCCGACGGCAAGCGGTTGATCTTCGCGAGCAGCCACACCGACCCCGATGTGAAAGAGCATCAGAAGGCCGAGTACGTTCAGCGCGAAGAGGACGCCAAGAAAGGGCTGCGCCGCCGCTATTCGTGGGACTTCGACAAGCATATGAAGATTTACGAAGCCGACCTCGATGGCGAAAACTTGAAGTGCCTGACGCCCGACGCGAAGGCGTACTGTGCCGAGGGAAGTTACTCCGCCGACGGCATGCAGATCGTTTACAGTTCGGGTAACGCCGGGAATGTGCAGTTGTTCATTATGAATGCGGACGGCACGAACTCGCGTCAACTGACGAACGTGCCGAACTGTTACAACGGAGGTCCGTTCTTCAGTCCGGACGCCAAAAAGGTCATCTTCCGTGCGGATCGAAAAGAGAAAGACCGGTTGCAACTTTACGTCATCAACGCCGATGGCACCGGTGAGAAGGCGCTGACGACCAACGAGAAGTGGGTCTATTGGGCACCTTACTGGTACAAGGACGGCAAGCACATCATCTACACCGCTGCCGACCATTCCGACGAGACGAAACGGCCCAACTACGACCTCTACTGGATGAACGTCGAGACCGGCAAAACGACGCGCATCACGCACGCACCGGGGCAAGATGTCCTGCCCGTGTTCAGCCCCGATTACTCGAAACTCATGTGGACGACCAACCGCGATGGCCGCTCGCCCACGCAGTTGTTCCTCGCCGACTTCACCCCGCCAACGGAGTAGTCGGCATCGAATGGCAACCGAATGACACGATCGCGGTGACAGCAACTATCGGATCCCGTGAATGGTTACACCATCGGGGTTATATAACATCGCCCAGGGTGAGACGTTTCGTCGCACCTCTGGTGTCCACTTCGCAAAGAATAAACATGTTGAAGCCAATCCTCGTTGCCACCGTCATTCTCGTAAGCACGTCGGCGATGGCGGCGGATGTCGTCGTGCGGCCGAACATCGTCGTCATGATGACCGACGACCAGCGTGCGGACTTTATGAGCGGTGCCGGGCATCCGTTCATTAAGACGCCGAACATGGATCGCATCGGCAAGGAGGGGGCGGCGTTCAAAAATATGTTTGTGACGAACGCGCTGTGTGCGCCGAGCCGCGCGACGCTGATGAGCGGGCTGTATTCGCACGCGAACGGCGTGATCGACAACATGGGCACGAAGCTGAAAGCGGACATCACCTGGATGCCGGACTTACTTCGAGCGAACGGGTACGAAGTCGGGTTCGTTGGCAAGTCGCACGTGCCGGGGCACTTTCGCGACCGGAAATGGGACTATTATTTCGGCTTCACGGGGCAGGGCACGTATCAGAACGCCCGTATCGCCGAGAGCTTACCCGATGGCACGATCGGCCCAGACCAACCTTACGATGGCTGGATGGACGACATCACCACCGAACGCGCGATCAACTGGATGAACCGCGATCGCGGCACGAAGCCATTCGCGTTGTTTCTGTTCTTCAAAGCCCCACACCGGCAGTGGAACCCACCGGCACGCTACAAGACCTTGTACGCCGATGCGGTCATTAAAAAGCCCGCACTCTGGGACGATACCGGTGCGGGTAAACCGCGTGCGTTCCTGCAAGCCGCCAACATGTTCGGTCAGTACCCGGACACCAAGAACTACGACGAAATGATTCGCGATTATTGTCGATGTATTACCGGTGTCGACGACAACGTCGGCAAAGTGTTGAAGGCACTCGAAGACAAACGACGCCTCGATGACACGGCCGTGATGTACACATCGGACAATGGTTTTTTCCTCGGCGAGTGGCAGCGTTTCGACAAACGCTTCATGCACGAACCGAGCATCCGCGTGCCGATGCTGGTGCGTTACCCGAAGACGGTGAAAGCGGGGCAAACGCCGACAGACATGGCCATCAACGTCGACATCGCGCCGACGATCCTGAACCTTGCAGGGCTACCGTACCCGAACACGATGCACGGCCGCAGCCTCACCGAACTGATCGAGTCGTCGAAGGCCACCGATAACGTGAAACCATGGCGCGACGCCTGGTATTACGAGTATCACGAATTCCCCGACCCATCGCACAACGTCAACAAACATCGCGGCGTCCGTACCGAGCAATACAAGTTCATCCACTACTACGAACCGCCATTCGAGTTCCGCGAAGAGTTCGAACTCTACGACCTCAAAGCCGACCCCGAAGAACGAGTCAACTTAGCGGCAAGGCCGAAACATCAGGCGGTTGTCGCAACGATGAAAGCGAAACTGGAAGCGCTACGCAGCGAACTCTCAAAGTAAACATTTATAAAGCAATCGATTCCATATTATTTGGACAGGATTTACAAGATGCAACAGGATTTATAATTCAGGATTAGATATTTCTACGTTGTTTCATCATGTTAAATCCTGCAAATCTTGTCCGTAGATTTTATTGATTTGGATTGGAGTCTTGAGCAAAATGTGGATTAGTCTCCGTACGATAATCATCGTGGCTGCGTTCGTCGTGGCGGTGGTTGCTCCCAAGCGATATGCGGTTGGCTGGAGTGATGGTGCGCGCCTCGCGGCGATCGCAAGTCTGGCCGAACGCGGTACGTTCGCGATCGATGATTCGATCTACACGACGGTACCACCGGAAACATCGCGGCCATTGCCGTTCAACCCGGCGGATACGTATTTGTTTCAGTTCGGTACGCAAGATCGCATGTTCGTGAACGGGCATTTTTACTCGCACCACCCGCCGGTTCCGCTCCTGTATGGGGCTGCGGTTCACAAAGTCTGGCTCGCGTTCGGCGGAACGACCGCTGCCGAGCGACCGGATCGATTCGCGAAAATCATCGGCGTAGCCACGACGGGCCTGCCGTTCGCAATTGCGGTCTTTTTTATCGCGATGTTGTCTTCGCGCGGCTTGCAGTTACCACCCCGGAGTTCGTTCGCGTTGGCCGCCGCATTCGCACTTGCCACGGTTGCCCCGGCATACACGCGGCACGTGAACGCCCACCTGCCGCTCCTGGCCATTACCGCTATCTTGTGTGCATTATGTGCGGAAATGAACGCCACCGCATCGCTCTCGCGATTCCGCGCAATCGCCCTCGGCACACTCGGCGGCGTGGCGTACGGGTTCGATTCCGTCATCGGCCCTTTGGCACTCTTGGCGACGACTGTTTTCGTTGTCTGGGTGGCCGGTTGGCGACGGGGCGTGCTCGTTGTGATTTCGGCGTTACCGTGGCTCGTGCTGCATCACGGCATCGGTTACGCCATCACCGGTTCGTGGGCACCGCCCGCTACGGTACGGGAGCATTTTCGCTACCCTGGCAGCCCGTTTTCACCCGATGACCTCACCGGCGTTGGGTTCAAACATTCGCCGCTCGGCTTCTGCGGCTATTTCTATTCGCTCGCATTCGGTGTACGCGGTTTCTTCCCGTTCAACTTGCCAATGTACCTCGCCCCGATTGCGGCCATATTCGCGTTTCGGGACGATCGCCGAAACCGTGCAGTCGTCGTCGGCTGCATGACTGTCATCGTACTATCAATCCTGCCGTATGCACTGACATCGAACAACCTCGCGGGTGTCTGCCTGTCGATCCGCTGGTTCGTCCCGCTCCTCGCTCCCGCATTCTGGCTGATCGGGTTAATGCTTCAAACGCGGCCCGGTTTTCTGGTCGAGCTTTGCATCCTGACCATCGGCGGAGCGATTCTGTTGCCCGCCTTTTTCCGGTTGGGGCCATATGATGCGGTGAGCATCGCGTACCAGCCAGCCGTGGTTCAACTGACCCTCTACGCCTGTCTGTTTTCGCTCGCCTTGCGATTCGGTAATGTGCGTGGTCCGATTCGTGAATCGTCAACGCGGTCGTAACCGAGAGTTCCGACCATGACCCTTTCCTACGATGTCATCGTTCTCGGCCTGGGTGGTATGGGTTCGTCGGCGCTATGCGAACTCGCGCAGCGCGGTCACCGCGTACTCGGGATCGAGCAGTTTTCGCTCGTTCATGCGCGCGGCAGTTCGCATGGGCAGACGCGGATTATCCGCGAGGCGTACTACGAACACCCGAACTACGTACCGCTAATTCGGCGCGCGTACGAGAAATGGTATGATCTCGAACAGCGAGTTGGGCGGCACCTGCTCACTTCGTGCGAGTGCTTGAACATCGGAGCGCCGGGCAGTGAAGTGATCGAAGGCGTACGGGCTGCCGCGCGGCAACATTCACTTTCCGTGGACGAATGCGATACCGCAGAAATCCATCGCCGATACCCAGCGTTTCGTGTGCCAAATGAGTATCGCGGTATCGTCGAGCGGCGTGCGGGGTTTCTGTATGTGGAAGAATGCGTGCGTGCGCACCTCGATTGTGCCATCGCAGCGGGGGCCGAAGTGCATGCCGAGGAGCCGGTCGTGGCGTGGACTTCAGATGGGGCTTCGGTCGAAGTGACGACGAAAACGGGAACGTACCGCGCCGCGAAACTCATCATCACTGCCGGGGCGTGGGCCACGCAGTGGCTGCAAAATATCGGCGTGCCGTTGAGCATAATGCGGCAAATAATGCTCTGGTTTCCGCCGCACGAACCCGCACAATTTCGCCGCGACCGCTTTCCGATCTATCTCGTCGATTCACCGAACGGCGCGTATTACGGCTTGCCAATGATCGACCCGCGCGGCATGAAACTCGCGCGACATTACGGTGCAATTGAGCAACCGACACCCGATGGAATCGACTGGACGATCCGCGATGCCGACGAGGTTCCACTGCGTGCGTTCCTTGATGCATACTTACCCACTGCCCACGGTCCGCGAACGCACGGCCAAGCCTGCATGTACACGCTGACACCTGACCGTCACTTCGTCATCGACATGCATCCGCAACACCCGAATGTCGCCATCGCCGCCGGTTTCAGCGGCCACGGCTTCAAGTTCGCCTCCGTCGTGGGCGAAATCCTCGCCGACCTGACGATCCACGGACGAACCCCGCACGACATTCAGATGTTCCGGGCGGGTTTGACGAGGCACTTCGCGATCGAGAACGTGTCGAAGCCGGTGAAGTTCTAGTGCTGGAAGGCGAACGGCTCGTTCCACTCGACAACCTCGCCGGGGCCGTCGGGAACGAAGTCCTCGATAACGCCCTGACGACTACGCGATGGCAAGATTGGATGTTGGTACCGAACGCAACGGAAATCCCCCTTAGCATGACCGGTACGGATGCGGTTTCGGGCGCAGTAACTGAGGACATCGGGTTGCATCGGGTTGCATCGAGTTGCATCGAGTTGCACTTTGGGCATCTTCGACGGAACGAGTAGCAGTTCGGCGGAAAGCCTAGAAATGAAGCAGACCGGCGCTGTTTTGCACCGGTCTGCGTCGTCTTGCACGAGTGAAGGCGCTGGGGATCGAACCCAGGACCCGCAGATTAAAAGTCTGCTGCTCTACCAGCTGAGCTACGCCTTCAATTTCTGAACCGATGCTTCGACACCGTATTTATAGCAGCGGAACGATGAAATTCCAGTCTGCAAAATCGCAACGCTACGCCTTTCCTTCGCGGTTAAGCCCAATCGACGGCACCTTTGCCGCTCAATCCGAGTTTCCGTTGCCGGAATGCGGCTTCCTTCGGTGCGAAATGCGCCCGCAGTTGCGTCAGGCTGATCGGCTGGAATTTCAGCGGATCGACGCCCACGTCCCTCGTCAGCACGCACGGGTCGGCGTCGTCGAGGTGCTTCATGCGCCCGTGAACGTGGCCGTAAAGTTGCCAACTTCCGTGGAAACTCCGGTCCCACGACCGCATCGGATAATGATTCAGCCAGATCAATTGCCCATCGGCTTCGAGCATTCCTTGTTGCCACGCCTGTCGGAACAACGGCAACACACTATCCGAATCGTGGTTTCCTTGCACTAAATTCACGTTTTTGCAGGCGATCCGGTCGAGGTAACTGGCGGCTTTGCCACTCCCGCCCCAGCAAAAGTCCCCGAGTACCCACAGTTCATCGCCGGGTTCGACGACCGCGTTGATGTTGCGGATGATGGTATCGTCGTGACGCTCGCCGGATTCCTTCGATACCTTGAGCGGTTCGTTCCTGTCGAGTGCTTCTATTTCCTGCGGGGAAAGAAACGCATCGCGGCGGCACAACTTCAAGATGTTGTTGTGCCCCAAGTGTAAATCCGCAGTGAACCAGTATTCCATGCCAGTGATGACGAGCATGGGCCGAAGAAGGTTCGGTCGAAAGCAAAACGCGATGCGAGACCCGTTTTGCTTTCGTCCCTTCTGTTCGTCATATCGCGATCTGCGTAAACTGTTGATTTCCTACACCGCAGGCGGCACCTCGTTACCCGGAGCGCTCTCTCTCATGGCGAAAATTGCAGTCAAGAACCCGATTGTCGAGATGGACGGCGACGAGATGACGCGGATCATCTGGCATAACATTCGCGAAAAGCTGATCCTGCCGTACCTCGATATCGACCTGAAATACTACGACCTCGGCATCGAACATCGCGATGCGACCGACGACAAGGTGACGTACGAATCGGCCGAAGCCACCAAGAAGCACGGCGTCGCGGTGAAGTGCGCCACGAT